>JAGUWE010000031.1 GCA_020062525.1 Patescibacteria group bacterium
AAAATGCCAATGATTTGGCATATTATGAAAATTTATTCTCATTTTGGCCATAAGGATTTTATTTTATGTTTGGGTTATAAAGGTGAGATGTTTAAGGAATATTTTTTAAATTTTGAGCAAATGGCTAATGATTTTACTTTAAAACTTAGATCCCGTGAAGAGAAAATTTCTCATCATAATCATGAATATCTGGAGGACTGGAATATCACTTTTGTTGACACCAGGGAAGAGAGTATGACCGGAGCGAGAGTCGCTCGGGTTAAAAAATATCTTGAAGGTGAGGAAAATTTCTTTTTAACTTACGGCGACGGTTTAGCTAATGTTGATATTAATAAATTATTAGAATTTCATCAGAACAAAGGAAAAATTTTTACTCTGACCTGTGTTCATCCCATAACTTTCGGCGGGGTGATTGAATATGATAATGGTTTGGCTAAGTCCTTTGATGAAAAACCGCGCTTAGAGGGCTTGATTAACGGCGGTTTTATGGTTTGCAATAAAAAAGTTTTTGATTATCTTTCCGAAGATGAAAATTGTATTTTAGAAGAAGAGCCACTACGAAGATTGGCCAGCGAGGGTCAATTAGCCGCTTATCATCATGACGATTTTTGGTATGGGATGAATACTTACAAAGAATATGAAGAATTAAATAAAATGTGGGAAGCAGGCAATACTCCTTGGAAAATTTGGGAGAAAGAAAAAATAAACCCCGAAGAAAAAGCAGAACAAGTAAATAAATTTCCTGACTCACTTACTGTAGAAAATCCAATTCAATTACTAGTTGTTCAATCAATTTTATCTAATTATAACAAATCACAAAGCATCCTTACGCAGGATAAAAAAGAAGTAGAATATATTAATAAAAATTTTTGGCAAGATAGGAATGTTTTTGTCACTGGTTGCGGAGGATTTTTAGGGTCGTGGTTAGTTAAATATTTAGCTGAGGCGGGTGCTAATGTGACAGGCCTTGTTCGCGATATTGAACCGAAGTCAAATTTATATTATTCTGGCTATATTTCAAAAATCAATCTTATTTATGGTGATTTTTTAGATCGCGATTTAGCTGAAAGGGTTTTGGGAGAATATGAAATTGACACTGTCTTTCATTTAGGAGCGCAGCCGATCGTGCCGATTGCTAATCGAAATCCCTTGTCCACTTTTGAATCGAATATGCGGGGTACTTGGCAGATTTTGGAGGCCTGTCGGCGTAGTCCCCTTGTCAAAAGAATTATCATTGCTTCTTCGGACAAAGCCTATGGCAATCAGCCCAATCTGCCTTACACCGAAGAGATGCCGCTTCAAGGAGAATTTCCTTATGATGTTTCCAAGAGTTGCGTTGATTTAATCTCTCAGTCCTATTTTAAGACCTATAATTTGCCTGTTGTTATTTCCCGTTGCGGTAATTTTTACGGCGGAGGGGATTTAAATTTTAATCGCATTGTGCCTGGTACAATCAAGGCCGTGATTTATGGCAAGCAACCAATCATTAGAAGTGACGGGAGCTTAATTCGAGATTATTTTTATATCGAAGATGTTGTTCGTGCCTATTTGCTTTTGGCAGAAAATTTAGAGGGAAAAAAATTAACCGGTCAAGCGTTTAATTTTAGTTCTGGCCAACGACTTTCAGTAATAGAAATGGTTTCTAAAATTTTGCAATTAATGGGGAGTAATCTTCGGCCAGAAATTTTAAACCAGGCCCCGGGTGAAATTAAAACTCAGTATTTATCAAGCCAAAAAGCCAATCTGATTTTGGGCTGGCAGTCAAGGTTTAGTTTAGAAGAAGGTCTTACAAGAACTATTAATTGGTACCGCGAATTTTTGAAAATTAAATAAAAAAATGAAAATTTTACTTATTAATCCGCATGATCCAAAGGAAAAATATTATTATCCTTTTCCTCAGATCGCTTTAGGTCACTTGTCAGCTGCCCTAAAAAGTAAAGGTTTTTTTGAAACCAAAGTAATTGATTTTCAATTATTAGGAGCAGATTTTGCTAAAGTAGAAGAAATTTTTAAAAAAGAAAAACCAGAAATTATTGCTATAAGATTTTGGAGTTGTTATTTAGATACAGTTAAAAAGTATATTAAAATAGCCCGTCAAATTTTTGGTAATAGAGTACAAATTATTGTCGGGGGACCATATCCCTCGGTTGTACCTGAACGAACAATGAAAGAGTTTTCAGGGATAGATTTTGCTTTTGCCGGTGAAGCTGAGATTGGTTTTCCTTTACTTTTAAAAAAAATTAACGGGGATAAAAAAATAAGTTATGAAGATATATTAGGTCTGGTTTGGCGAGATTCAGAAGGCGAGATAAGAATAAATCCTTTATCTCAAGAAAAAGAACTTGAACATTTTCCCATAGATTGGGATAATTTAAATTTAGAAGCTTATCATCAATTAGCAAAGCGCAGCCCTAATTTCGATTGGGGTAAAAGCAAAAAAGGTTTTATATTTACTAGTAGGGGTTGCCCTTATCAATGTACATATTGTAGCGCCTCTATTATTAATGGCAAAGTTGTTAGGTATTTTAGTCCTCAATGTGTAATAAATGATATTAAAAAGCTATATTATAATTATGGCGCTAGGCACTTTAATATCTTAGACGACAATTTTACATTTAATAAAAATTATGTTATTGAATTTTGTCAAGAATATCTCAAAAATCCGCTACCCGGAGTAACTTTTTCTTGCCCCAATGGCATTAGAGCAGACAGAATTGACGAAGAAATGTTAGTGCTAATGAAAAAATGTGGCTTTGTAAAATTGATGATAGGGATTGAGTCGGGTAACCCTTTGATTTTAAAGTTAATGAAAAAGAACCTTGATCTTGATAAAGTTAAAATTTGTGTTGGATTAATGAAAAAATACAGAATTCAATCTTGGGGATTTTTTATTTTAGGTTATCCTGGAGAAACCAAACAAACGCTCTGGCAAACTATTAATCTGGCACAAGAATTACCACTTGATTGGGCAAGTTTTAGTCTTTTTAGTCCAATTCCAGGAACAGAGATTTATCATCAATTAGTTTTGCAAGGCAAAATTTCCGATGAAGAATATAAGATGGAAGATTATCATTCCGCCAAATCATATTGTGAATCTTTATCAACAAAAGATTTGCGTCAAGCTCAGAGGTTAGCCTATCTCAAATTTTATTTAAGGCCCCTACAACTTCGAAATTTATTAAAAGAAACCAGTGGTGATATATTTTTCAATGTAATCAAAAAAGTTTTTAAATAAAATCTTAAAATTATGAAACTTGCTGACTATGTCATAGATTATTTGGCAGATCTCGGGATAAAATATGTTTTTTTAATTACTGGTAGTGCGGTAATGAATTTAGTTGATTCTTTTCGCAAGAATGACAAAATTGATTATGTTTGTGTTCAACATGAACAGGCTGGCGCTATGGCAGCCGAGGCCTACGCGCGTGTTACTAAAAATTTAGGTGTGGCTATGACCACCAGCGGGCCAGGTGCAACCAATTTGATTACCGGCATTTGTTGCGCTTATTTTGACTCTATTCCTACTCTTTACATCACCGGTCA
>JAGUWE010000062.1 GCA_020062525.1 Patescibacteria group bacterium
AGATTCAGCCGACATATTTTAAAATCTCTTTTACATTGGCAGTGGCGGTGCAAATAAAAGAATCGCCGGCGCCGTAGTAAATTCTTAATTGATTATCTTTTAAAATTGCGCCGCAGCAGAAAATAACAGTTGGCTGCCTTTTAGTGGTTTGATATTTTTTAACAAATTCACTCAATTTCCTTTTACTCATTTTGCTCATTGCTTTAAGTCCGCCGGGTAAAATATCAATTAGTCCACCTAATTCGTAGAGGGCCTGCGGTTCAAGAATCGGTTTTTCAGAGCGATACAAAATTTTGCGTGGATTTTCTAAATCTAAAAGTAAAAAACCGAGCCGATAAGTAATGGTTTTATCAATGCCGTGATATAAAACTAACCAACCTTTTTCTGTCTTAATTGGGGGCGGTCCCATTTCTAAATGAGCACTATCAAATTTTTCTTTTCTGGGTTTTAGAAATGGTTTTAAAATTGGCTGCCAACGCAAACCGTCTTTTGAATTAACTAACCAAATATTTGAGTCGCCAAAAAGCAACCAATATTTGCCTTGAATTTTTTGGGGGAAAATTGCTCCGGCTTTTGACCAATCCTTACCGGTTTTAGTTCTAATCTCATCCCACCTTACTAAAAAGCCGCCAGCTTTCTGCCAATTCCAATTGGGTAACATTTTACCCTGCTTACGCCAACTTTTTAGGTTTTTTGAGACAGCGAAATTTAACCGAGCGGTTATACTATCAAAAGCAGTGTAAGTCAAATAGAAAGTGTCGCCAATGTTGCTAATTCGCGGATCCTCAACTCCTTGTTTTTCCCACTTACTCTCTGGCACTAAAACCGGTTTTTGACTACGGACAAAATTCTTGCCATCTTTTGACCAAGCATAGCCAAGGCGCGAAACCCAATCTTTGCCAATAGCGCGATAAAAAAGATGGTACTTACCATCTTCATAAATCGCAGCGCAATTATAAACCTTATGCGATTCCCAATTGTGCTTTTTGTCTGGTTTTAAAATTGGATTTTTAGCTGAACGGTGAAACATACTTTTAATTTTCCTCCTTTGAAAAAGGAGGGTAAGGATGGATTTAAAAATCCCCCTCAATCCCTCTTTTATAAAGAGGGGAAGAGAAATCCCTCTTAATCCCCCTTTTACAAAGGGGGGATATTTTATTTTCTTAAAGTTTAATCCCCACAATTTCAAATGCTTTTCTAATATCCGCTTCGGTGCTTTCGCGGCGTTCTTGTTCCTCTTCTCGGCGTTGTTTTTCATGGTCGTAATTCTCAAAAAAGCCAGCTAACATAGAGTGTGATCTAAAAATACCCAAACTGACAATTGCTTTGCCTGCTTCAGGTCGGCCCTCTTTTTCAAATTTTTCCAAAATTGCTTCATCTAAGGCCTCACGAAATTCTTTATTATTCCAAGCCCGTGCCCGCAAATTACCATAGTCATAAATAGTTGCCAAAAGTTTATTTTTGGTCACACCGGCCCATTCCCAATCTAAAAAGCGGATTTCATTATTATCATCAATGTAGGTATTACTAGGTGCCAAATCACCATGAACCAACACTTCTTCCTTATCATCTTCCTTTTTCATTGCCGGACGATTCACTTTAAATAACTCTTTAAATTTTCTTCTTAGATTAGCAATGCCCAACCTTCTGCCCAGAACCTGATCAAGTGATTCGTTGATTGATCTCCCCTTTTTATTTACTTTGCCATCAAGCGGAAAAACTTTTTCTTCTAAAATTGCTAAAACATTTTCTTCATAACCCTGATAAGAATCAAAAACATCTTCCAAGTCAGCAATTTCTTCTGAAAGCTTTGCTTCGCCCAAAGCACTTTTGACTTCTTCTTGTAAATTAAAGATGTTCTCAATGCACTTTTGAGCGTGTTCCTTAGTTAACAATTTCATTTGTTCTCTTCTTTTGGAAATAAAACCAATTTTTTCGGCCGGCGGCAGTGTTTCGTAAAGAGCATAAAATCTACCTTGAGCTGGCTCAAGATTGGCCGATCCAACTTTCAGGGCCGGTACCTTGGTTTTTTCTCGCAAAAATTGGTTAACTTTGGCCTCGCGGACAAAAGCGCGGCGGTCGGTTTCTTCTCTTTCCGGATCCTCGGGATGAGGATTTAGAATTTTTAAAAACCTTTTCTCAACCCTCTCTCCAACTTTTATTTCACAAACTAGATTAAGATGCCGAGATTTCTTTTGAATTTTTTCAGTCAGTTCTTTTTTGTCAACTATTAGATTTTCTTTTGCTAAAATTGCTTCAATTTCTGGGTCTAAAACAATTTCTTGTTCAACGGTTTTTTCTTTTTGTTCTTCTTGAGATGAATCCTTCTCTGGTTTACTGGGAGGAAAAGGAAATTGTTCTTTAAACATAAATTTGAATTTATTATTTAAATCTAAAAAAATTCTCTTTAAAATTAACTACTTTCCCCTTTTTTATTTTTATATTTTCTTTGGTTAATAATTTTTCTTTGGCTTTTTGGCCAAAAACATAGCCGCCAAGCGCGCCATCAGATTTTACCACGCGCTGGCAGGGAATAGCAATTGGCTTAGGATTTTTATTTAAAATATTTCCCGCAACGCGAGCTAAATTTTTATTCCCCAAGGCTTTGGCAATCTCTTTATAAGTAGTAACTTTGCCGCGAGGTATTTTTCTTAAGAGTTGATAAACTTGGCTTGATAAATCTTTTTTAGCGTGGTAATTTTCCTTTAAGCAGATCATTGAGGTTGAGATTAGCTGGCAATTGATTAATTTGCCCCTGCCCGACATCACCCTGCAATAAGCTTTGATATTGGTTAATAGTGCTTTTAATAAGTGGCGGCAAATAAATGATAGCCAAAATCAGAGGCCCAATAATCAAAACAAAATAAAACCAACCAATAATTCGCTGCCAAAGAAGATAGCGCTGGATTTTTCTCGTTAAATGCAAATTTTCTTGCGAAATTGCTAAATTTTCTTTTAAAAGTTTTAAAATCTCTTGCTCTTCTTGGTTTTCCATAAAGTTATAATTACTCTTTAGCTTCTTAAATTATAGCAAATTTTAACCAAAAATAAAAAAGGGCTTAAATGGGGCCCTTTTGGTCACAATGTCATTCCTGTGAAAACAGGAATCCAAAATTTTATTTTTTAGATTCCGTATCAAGTACGGAATGACAAAGGCACTATTATATTTCTATCTCCCAATCGTCAAAAGTAGCATAAGTTTCAGGAAAAATTTTTCTAGCAGCTTTTTCGGCGACTTGACGTTCTTTAAGGGTCTGATAAATATTAGCCGTAAAATGAACAAGTAAGAGTTTACTGACTTGGGCTCGCTTGGCAATAATGGCTGCATCTTCGGGATTTAAATGGGGCCACTGGGGTGAACTTTGGCCGGACTTAAGAGTGCACTCGGTAATTAAGAGATCGGCTCCTTTGGCCAGCCGCAAAAGATTTTCGCAGACCCCGGTGTCAGTACAATAAGTAATAATTTTATCGCCAATTTGGAAGCGATAACCAAAACAAGGATCAGCATGAAGCAAGAACCTGGCTTCAACCGGCAATGGGGCTTTAGGTAAAAGATTTATTCCCTCTCTTAAATCTTGAGCCACAACTTTGAATTTTAATTTAGAAAAAGGTACGGTAAAGGGGCTGGCGATAATTTGCCCAAGAATTTTTTTAGTGCCGGGCTGGCCGAAAATTGTCATTGATTGGCTAAAATGGAATTTATTCAAAACGTGCAGGCCGTAAATGTGATCCAGATGAAAATGGCTCAAAAAAAGATAAATCGGTTTTTCTGATTTTATTTCGCGGTCTAATTTAGCCAAACCATCGCCGGTATCCAAAACCAAATAAAAATCCTTGGTCTCAATTAAAACACAATTCGTGTTGCCTGTTTGGGTGGAGTACCAACCATTAGAACCTAAAATTTTTATTCTCATCTTTTTCTCCTTTTAAAAATTTATATTTTCCTTATACTTTTCATCTTTTTATCTATTTTATTGCGTAATTCCACCCCCCGCTTCCTCAAAAATTTTTAATAAATATTCATAAGTCCCTTTAATGTCGAGAATGCTTGCTTTTTGATGCCGGTAAATTCGTTAATATTCGGCTTGGCAGTTTACCTATTAAATCTGGAAAAATACTTGTCAATCTCTGGCCGTAATTCAATTCCCGCCCGTTCAAAGCAATAAAGTAAATCCATATAAGTTCCTTTTCCGGCAAGGAAATCCCAAAATTCCTCCGCTATTTTTACTTCTTCTTTCAAATCAAGCATGCCCTTCATTGTCCATCGCACATACGGCTTTGGCTCATAAGGATTGTAGGGAATGGAGATAAATGTATGCACTTTTGCTTTGGGATTCTGGAAAAAATACACCGCCAACCATTCCAGCACATTCCTCTTATAGGAGATAAAATCGCCTTTGTTGGGTTTGACGGTCTTCAAATCAAACATAAATATCTCGTCTCTTTTTGAGACAAGAAATAAGTCCACTTTTACCGACTTGAGTTTGTTCTGTTTGCCAGATTGAGCAACTTTTCTGATTCCTTCCTTTTCGCTTTCCTTATCTACAATGCCGCCCACAGATAATTTGTTCATTATCTTTTGGATTTCATTTTGAGCACCTTCCGTAATGATGTTCCCCAGCTTATATTGAGTATAGACTTCTTTAAAAGTTATTTTTGCAAGTTCTTTCGCGACCGGCTCGTAAATTGAAGTTCCAAATGTTGTGTTTAATGATTGGAGGAAAGAAAATAAGGCCATTCTATCTTTACCGAGCAAGCGATAGTGAAATGGCATATTGTCCGTTTCAGGTTTGTAATTCTGAAACTTGTTTCTTAAACAAATCTTTATAGTATCTGTGATATGGGTTTTATATTTCGTTGTTAATGCCATATTATTTTTCGTTTTTTAAATGAAATATTATTTCCGAATAGGGCGACTTGTCCCGTTCGGTTCTATTTAATACAGGTCGTTTGAATTTATTTACAATTTTCATTCCCGATTGCTCCACAATCACGGGGTAAAGATTATATTTATCGTTTGCCACAAGAAATATATCAAAATTATCCGCCAAATACTTCCGGCAATTTAGCAAAACTTTTGAAATACCATCTACATAAGAAGCCCGCGCTTCCGCGCCTTGTCCTTTGTATAACGGCCCAATTTCTATCTCATCTCGACGCTCAAAACCAAAGAGGTCATAAGCGTAGGCGTGTTGTTCGTGATAATCAATTTGGCCAACATATGGCGGCGAGGTAAAAATTCCTCTGATTTTTTGCTTTCGCAAAATGTCAGAGAATTTTTTACTTCTTTTTTCTACCTCTTTGATAATATCAACCGTTCTGGAGTCCGCCGGAATAATCGCGGAGTACGAATTCGTTTTTAATTTCGCGAAGATCTTTAGCCGATTCACAGTATCAACCGCATAACGATCAAACCAATCTTTTATTGAAAAAAGTGGTTTGCAAATTTTCTTATGCTTCCAGCAATAGTAAGTCGTTACCTGCGGTTCTTTAAGCGTGGCTAAATCTGAATGTGTCGTTGCACGACATGACCGTATTGTTCGGCTTAAAATCACCGCCAAAATCTTTTTGTACTTTGTGTCTTTGATTTTTTTAATTTGCTCAAACGCAAAATCAATTTCTTTGCGTATGTTTTTGATATACCACTTATCTAAAAAGTTTTTAGCGGAAAAATGATTTAGTTCAATACTATATTTTTTAACAAGATCGTCATAAACCTTCAAAAACTCCTTCTCCTTTTCTACGGAGTATTTATTTTCATCTATTCGCCCTCTTTGAGCTTTATATTTGAATTCCGGGCTCGGAAAATACTTGTTGTTGAAATTTGCCACACGAGCCAATAGTTCGTTTTCAAAAGCAGCTGTCTTGCTATCAGCTTCATAATCTACAATTACTTGTCTTATTTTGTTGACTTCATTTTCAAGAGTAGCGAGATCATAATCAAGCAATTTTGTTTCTGTAATCATACAGTTGAAATGAGATATATCAATTCCAATGGAATGCATGCCCATTTCAAGCGCTTGCACAAGCGTTGTTCCAGAGCCAGAAAATGGATCGAGAATAACATCGCCGGACATAAAATAAACACTCTTTTTAAAGTTGTCTACGTGGTTATCAATAAAGTATTGAACAAGTTGCGGAATAAATTTGCCCTTGTATGGGTGGAGCCGGTGCACATGCTTTGTTGTATCTTTTTCTCGCAGGTGGTCAAAAGATAGTGCCCAGTTAAGGTCATCACCAAGTCGCTTTTTCCAGCTTATCTCTCGCTGACCGCGATATGAATCGTAATAATTTTTTAAATCACCCGGATCAACAAAAATAGAATTACCGCCATTATGTTTTTTGACCTTGCCATATTGCACCAAATATGAGATGTTTGACTCGCTAATATCTCGTTTCAGAAAATTACTTGCCCACCGACTCGCTTCTTTAATTGTGAGAAGTTGTTTTGTTTGTTGCATATCCTTTGTTTAAATAAATCCGCCACCTGAATACCGAGAGCTTTGGCTATTTTTTTCTGTCTGCATAGCCATCTATGTTATCCTTAGTCTTTTATATTATAGTATAGCAAAATTTAAGCTAAAAACAAAAAGGATAATTTTGACTCTCTAAACCTTTTAAAAGTTTGATATTAATAAAAAATAGATATGAGAAATAAAAAAATAGCAATTATTAGAAAAAAGTAAAGAATTTCTGGCCAATAATCTAACCTAAATTCTTTTTGCTCTAATGGTTTAGACCAATCTGCAGTTGGCAATTCCTTAATTTCTTTATATAAACCTTTTATATCTGATCTTATCCATCATAAATATTTATACAAACTAAACAAAGCTAATAAAATTAAGAAAATAAAAACAAAATAAGCAAGTTTTAAGTTTTGAAAAAATTGTGGATTAGCAGAAATAGAAATTCCAACAAAGGCAAAGGCAATGGAGCTTATTATAGTTAAAAATCTCCCTCTCTCAAGTAAAAGTTGGTTTGCGGCTTGTATCTTATAATTTAATGAAAATTTTTTTGCTTCATTTATTTGTCTTTCTTTGTTAAATTTGTTATTAATTTCTTCCATATATTTTTCAAAAAAACCGCTTTCGCGGTTTTAGATGTTCCTCACTTCACACGGAATGGACATCTGGCTGATAACTTGGGCGAGGTTCTTTAATTCCTCGGCTTTATATGGTTCAACTTCCGCTGATAATTCTTCGCGCCGGACAACGTTTTGGAGATAATATCTTTTGGCGCTATGAATTGATTTGACGATTTCCAAAATCTCCTCGGGCGCTAAAACTTTTTTGTCAGTGGTGGTCCTAAATTCATAATCAACCTCGCCTTTAAGCAAAATTTCGATGCTTTCTTTAACTCGTGGCAGTAGTTGGTCTATTTTTTTGTTGGTCGCTTTCGCGTAGGCCCCTTCATTAAGAGGCGCTTTGATATCCATAGCCACATAATCAACTAAATTTTGGGAAATTAATTCTCGGAGCATCTTTGGATTTGTGCCGTTAGTATCAAGTTTGACGCTAAAACCAAGTTCTTTTATTTTTCTTATAAATTCCGGCAAATCCTGGTGTAAAGTCGGCTCGCCGCCGCTGATGCAGACGCCGTCCAAAAGCCCGACCCTTTCAGCCAAAAAAGAAAAAAATTCCTCCTCAGAAATTTGGCCAATTAAAAAACCTTGGGGCTCTTCAGGGCTGCCTTTTTTCATTAAAACATTGTGGCAAAAACTGCAATCAAAATTACAGCCCTGAGTAAAAACTACGGCCGAAACTTTCTCGGGAAAGTCAATTAAAGTTAGTTTGTGGAGACCACCAATAAGCATAAACACATAATGTCATTCCGTACTTGATACGGAATCTATTAATAATCTGGATTCCTGCTCCCCGATTTCTCGAGGACAAGTTTCGCAGGAATGACAAAAAAACAAGTTTTAACTAACTGGCGCTGCTATTATTTTAAAAACCTTGCGGTCATTAAACTCAGCTTGTTTGCTTTTGTTCCATTGCTGGACCGGTCGCAGATAGCCGACAATGCGCGAATAAACCTCGGCTCGATGTTGGCAATGCGGACATTCAAAATGTTCGCCACTCAGATAGCCGTGTTCCGGACAAACGCTAAAAGTCGGGGTAATAGTGTAATAAGGCAGATGAAAATTTTCAGCAACTTTTCTAATTAAATTTTTGGTAGCTTCAACACTTGGCATTTTTTCACCAACAAAAATATGAATAACAGTGCCGCCGGTGTATTTGGTTTGAAGTTTATCCTGAAGTTTTAAGGCCTCAAAAATATCATCGGTAAAATTTACCGGCAGATGAGTTGAATTGGTATAATATGGTTCAGCGCCTTTTTTAACCTCCTCTTCATTAGCCACAATGATGTCTGGAAATCTGGCTTTATCCAAATGAGGCAAACGATAAGTAACGCCCTCGGCCGGGGTTGCTTCTAAATTATATAAATTATTGGTTTCGTTTTGATAATCCATTAATTTCTCACGCATAAAATCCAAAACTTCAAGCCCAAGTAGACGGCCTTCCTCGGCGGCAATATCTTTTTTCATTAAATTAATTAAAGCTTCGTTCATGCCGTTAATACCAATGGTCGAAAAATGATTGCGCCAATACTGGCCAAAACGTTTTTTAATACTGACTAAATAATACTTGGCATAAGGATAAAGACCCTCCTGAGTTAATTTTTCTAAGGTCTCTCTTTTGATTTCTAAACTAGTGCGGGCAACATCCATAATTTCTCCTAATCTTCTAAAAAATTCGTTTTTAGCTTTGTTTAATTCTTTGGGATAAGTTTTATGAGCCAGATAACCAAGACGAGGCAAATTTAAAGTTACGACACCAATTGAACCAGTTAGGGGATTGGCGGCAAAAAGTCCGCCACCTCGATGGCGCAGTTCCCGGTTGTCCAAACGCAAGCGGCAACACATACTGCGCGCATCTTCTGGCTTCATATCTGAATTAATAAAATTAGAAAAATAAGGTGTGCCGTATTTGGCTGTCATCTCAAAAACTTTATTTATCACTGGATTATCCCAGTCAAAATTTTTGGTAATATTATAAGTGGGAATCGGGAAAGTAAAAACGCGACCCTTGGCATCGCCGGCCATCATTACTTCAGCAAAAGCTAAATTAAACAAATCCATTTCTTTTTGATAATCACCATATTTACTCTTCTGCGGCTTGCCACCAACAATAACTGCTTCATCTTTTAAGGTGTTTGGTGGAAATAAATCCAAAGTCACGTTAGTAAAAGGCGTTTGAAAACCAACCCGGGTTGGCACATTAATATTAAATAAAAATTCTTGGACAGCTTGTTTAACTTCTTCATCAGTCAAATTATCGTGGCGGATAAAAGGAGCTAAATAAGTGTCAAAATTGGAAAAAGCCTGAGCGCCGGCCACCTCACCCTGAAGAGTATAGAAAAAGTTAACGATTTGGCCCAAAGCACTGCGAAAATGTTTGGGGGGTTTTGATTCAATTTTACCAACTACTCCGCCAAAACCACGAAGGAGTAAATCGCCCAAATCCCAGCCAGCACAATAAGCTGAAAGCAGTTGTAAATCATGAATATGAAAATCGCCATCTAAATGAGCTTGACGCACCTCTTGAGGATAAACTTTATTCAGCCAATAACGGGAAGACACTGCCGAAGAAATATGGTTATTGAGTCCTTGTAGTGAAAAACTCATATTGCTATTTTCCTTAATGCGCCAGTCCAATTGCTTTAAATAATTTCCTACTAGTTCATCAGAGTCAAGTAAACTCTTAAGTTCGCGGATTTTGCGATGTTGATCGCGATATAAAATATAGGACTTAGCTGTTTGAATTAAACGGCCTCTGATTAGAACTTCTTCCACTATATCTTGAATTTCTTCAACCGCTGGGATAGAGCGAGCATGAAATTTTTTATTAAGTAAAATCACCACCTGGTCGGAAAGGGCTTCAGCTTTCTTTTTGTTTTTTGCCTCACCAGTGGCTTGAAGGGCTTTCCAAATTGCCTCTGTGATTTTTACTTGATCAAAATCAACAATGCGGCCATCGCGTTTTTTAATTTGTGTGATTTTGTTTTCCAAAGACACCATAATAATTAAGTTTAATAATTATTGCTTAAAAATCTTATCTTCTTTTTTTGGTTTTTTTATGCACTTTCTTTTTACTAGTAAGTTTGGCTAATTCTCTCTGAAAAGTTTTAACATCTTTGAATGATTTGTAAACCGAAGCAAAGCGGATATAGGCAACTTCATCAACCTTGGCCAATCGTTTAATAACAATTTCACCGATTTCACTGCTTTTAATCTCATCCTTCTTTTTAAGCTGAATATCTTTTTCAATATTGCTAATTAATTTTTTAAATTCATCAGCAGTAATCGGCCTTTTTTCTAGGGCCTTTCGCAGTCCAGCAGCTAATTTTTCCCGGCTATAGGTCTCTTTGCGACCATCTCTTTTAGTAATAGTTAAATCTAAAAGTTCCATTTCTTCTCGGGTAGAAAAACGAAAACTACACTTTTGACACTGACGCCGACGACGAATAGTAATACCGTCAGTTGCTACTCGCGAGTCAATAACTTTGGTGTCAAAATGGTGACAAGCTGGACATTTCATAAATTCTACGAACTAAGCAAATTTACTATATCTTGTGTTGCATATTTATATTATACCACAAGATATAGACCCTGTCAAGTCCTTAAAGGAATAAAAAATAGCCTTCTTCTAAATTTATCTTTTTACTATTTTAAGGGCTATTTTAAAAGATTGGTTTTTTTGTTTTTATTTATATTTTTTTATTTTTGATTTGTCATTTTGATTTTTGATTTTTTCTAAACTTACATCATTTTTTTCCTAATAAAAGCCGGGATGTCTAATTCATTTTCTTCTTCTTTTTTAGGGGTCTCTGAAGAAGTTACTTTTTCATCTTGGACTGTTTGGGTTGGGGTAAATAATTGTTCTCGCTTCATCTTACTTTTTTTCTTAGCGATTTCTTCTTTTTCTTTAAGATAAATATTTTCATGGTAGTAAGAATCATATAAAGTAGTCTCCTTGCTTTTTAAAATTGAAGGGGTTCTACTTTCAAAGCCGGTAGCTACTACCGTAACTTTAAATTGATCTTTAAGTTCCTCATTCATTACTGCACCAAAAATAATTTTAGCATTCTCATCAACGTGTTCAGTAATAATTTTAGCTGCCTCATGAACTTCATGCATAGTTAAATTTTCATCGCCGGAGATAGTGAAAAGCACTCCTTTAGCTCCCTCAATCGATAGATCAAGTAGAGGCGAATGAATAGCCGCTTTAGCTGCGACTTCGGCTCGATTTTCTCCAGAGGCCTCACCAATGCCCATCAAAGCCGAGCCAGTATTTTGCATCACCGCTTTAATATCAGCAAAATCAACATTAATTAAGCCGGGAACAGTAATAATTTCAGCAATTCCCTGCACGCCCATATACAAAACATTATCTACTACCGAAAAAGCATCCAAAAGAGAAGTTTTTTTATCAATAATCTGTAAAATTTTATCATTGGGGATGATAATAATTGAATCAACTTTTTGTTGCAACTCTTCCAAACCCTTTTCCGCGATTTCTTTTCGTTGGAGTCCTTCAAAAGAGAAAGGTTTAGTCACTACGGCGATAGTTAGAGCCCCTCCATCTTTGGCCACTTCGGCAATAATTGGAGAAGCACCAGTGCCAGTGCCCCCACCCAAACCACAAGTGATAAAAATCATATCACTACCCTTTAAGGCCTCACGGATTTCATTTTGGCTTTCTTCAGCTGAACGTCTGCCTAACTCTGGATTCATACCGGCTCCTAAACCCCTGGTGACAGTTTTGCCAATATGAAGTTTGCGGGGACTATTACAATGATGCAGGGCTTGAGCGTCAGTATTAATTGCCCAAAATTCTACTCCTCTAATTTTCTTTTTAATCATTCGATTAATTACGGAGCTACCACTGCCGCCTACACCAACAACTTTAATTTTTGCTAAGGTTTCAATTTCTGGTTTAACTTCAGCCATAATTTAAAATATCAAAAATTAAATATTCAAATTGATTTTTAATTTTCTAATTAGGGTATCAATGATTTAAATAATTTTTTAATTCCATTACTCAATTTACCCAAACCTCTAACCCTTAGTTTTAATAGACCTTCATCAGGATGAATTTCAACATTAGTTCCCCACAAAACCAGTCCAACAGCAGTAGCAAAACTTAAATCCGAAATTCGATCAATGGCGCTGGTAAAATGATGAGGATAACCCAAAAATGAAGGCAGACGAAACTTTTTTTTAGCTAATTCAACTAGTCCATTTAATTTGGCACCGCCACCAGTGAAAAGCACTCCTGCCGGCAATTTACCAGCGCGATCAATTTTTTCTAATTCTTTGATTGCGCGCTCAAAAATTTCTTCCACCCTTGCTTCAATTATTTCAGCGACATACTTACGTAGGACCACGCCCTCATCGATTGTGTTTAAGTCGGCTAAATTGATTTCCTCGTTCTTTTTAATATTCTTTAGATCAGCATTGCCAAACTGAATTTTTACTTTTTCGGCGGTATCAATTGAACTGCGCAATCCTATCGCTATATCAGAAGTAATGTGGGAAGAAGCAATAGGGATATTAAAAGTATGAATTACATCACCATCTTCAAAGACCACTCCATTGGTAGCTGATTTACCAATATCAAGTAAGAGCACTCCCAATTCCTTTTGTCGTTTATCTAAGACCGCCTCAGCAACGGCTAAAATAGAAAAAACTACGTCTTCAATTTCCAGACCAGTGCGATAAATGCAACGGGTTAAGTTTTTAATTTGGCTGGAGAGCCCTTGAATAACCTGGACATTCGCTTCTAAGCGAATACCAGTCATACCCAAAGGATCCTTGATGCCTGTTTGATGATCAATAGTAAAACTTTGGGGGATAAGATGCAAAATTTCATAATTGGTCGGGGCATTAACCAAACGAGCCGCTTCTATCACTCGTTCAATATCTTCTTCCTGGATCTCGCCATCAACTCGAGAAATTGCCACAATACCTTTGCTTTCTTGAGAAATAATATGGCTACCGGAAACCCCTACCCAAACACTTTCAATTGGCAGTCCTACCATTCTCTCAGCTTTTTCTAAACATAATGAAATACTTGAAACCGCTTCTTCAACACTATTAATCACGCCCTTAGAAATACCCTCGGACGTTGCTTCAGCCGCCCCAATTACATTTAACCTTCTTTCGGCTTCACTGGTCTTGGGAAATCTGGCTATAGCCATTCTAATTGCCTCAGATCCTACGTCCAGGCCAGCAATTAATTGGTCTCGTTTCATAAGTTGACTTTATCAGTCAGAATTATTTAATCAATAGTTTTTAACATTATACTAAAAAAATAATCTTTTGCCAATTTTTTGTATAGACCCTAAAAACTTGATAGAATTTTAGGCAAAAAAATTATAAGACCCACGACGGCACTACCAATAGCTGCCACCAGAACAATTGCGGCGTTGATATCTTTGATTTCTTTAGCATAATGATGAATTCGCGGTTGGAGTAAATCAACTAAGCGCTCAAAAATGCTATTAAATAATTCTAAAACAAAAATCAAAGTGATTAAAATAATAATAATAATTAATTCCAGTTGATTGACTTTTAAATAAAACGCTAAAAGCAAAACGAAAATGGCAATCAGAAAATGAATTCTCAAATTTTGCTCTCTTTTAATTGCCTTAACCAATCCTTTGCCGGCGTGCCGGAAACTTGTTAAAAGTAACTTGAAACTAAAAAAAGACATACAATAAAATTTTTAATTTCTCCCGCCGAAGCGGGATCCTCACCGCCTTTGGCGGGACCCCGCTTTTAGCGGTGGCGCCAAGGCGGTGATAATTCCCAATTACCAATCAAAAAATTTAACTGAGAATTAAAAGCATTGCTTCTTCTTTTTTTCTCATCAACTTAGCCCCTTTGGCTTTCTGGTGGTCATAACCGACTAAATGAAGTAAGCTATGCACTAAAACCCTTTTTAATTCTGCCTTTATTGGGATTTTATATTTTTGAGCATTTTTCTTGACTTGCGGCCAACAAATAACTATTTCGCCTGCCAGATAATCTTTTTTGTAATAATAAGGGAAACTTAAAACATCAGTTACTGAGTTTTTTCCGCGATAAACTTTATTAAGTCCTTTTATTTTTTGAAAGCCAATCAAAGTTAAAGAAAGATCGGCCTTTTTAATTTTAAGCAAAGCCAAAGTTTTCTTTATTATTTTTTTTATTAAATCCGCTGGTAATTCAGAATCACAGGGCGGATTAACTTGGCATTGAATTTTTGGCGCGCGAACCATTATTAATGAATAAACTCCAAACTCTTTTGCATCATAGCAAAAGTAGCTTTAAATGAGACCTCTGTCTTATTGCCAATATTATAAGTGATGGTATAAATATAATTTTTATTTCCAACCGCATTAGTTAAATAAACACTAAAACCATCAAGGCTCTTAATAGCTTCTCGAGAGCCAAGTTGAACTTTTTGAATTTGAGAAGGATTAACTCCCGGCATACTTTGTAAATACCAATCTAAAACAGCTAAATTATTAAGATTTTCTTGAACGCTGACCCCGATAAACTCGCCAGCACCAGAATCAAAAATAACTTCTTGATTGCCCTCACCTACATTCTTAACCTGCCAAGTAGCTGGATAATAAACAGAATAACCGAAATCTAAATTAGTGTATTTCTTAACAGTTACAGTGTTAGCAGTTAATTTAACGCCGCCAGCGGTTTGAGGATCGTAAAAATTTATCACTTCTTGGCCATCTAAATAACCGTCTTGATCAGTGTCAATTTGATTAAGATTGGTCTGATAGATAA
>JAGUWE010000111.1 GCA_020062525.1 Patescibacteria group bacterium
AAAACGACGGCTCGGACGCAAAAAATTTTAAGGAGGCGTGGGGGAAAGAAAATTTTTTGCATCCTCGCCTTTTAATTTCATTTTTTTCAAAGATGGAATTTAGGAATTTTATTTTTCCGTTATTAATCCACCATTATAGTTTAACTTGTATACCAGTTGTTCTCTGTAAAAAATTTTTCCTTGCCTTTAAAATCTTCTAATGTTCCTTCTACTTTATTAAAATATTCAAAATCTCCTTGTTTGAAATTATCCGGACCTCTAAATGGTTTATCTTCTGTAATTTTTTTTAACGTCTCCTGAAGAAATTGATAAATTTGTTTTGCTGGAATCGTCTCTGAAGTTATTTTCCCGTAGTAATTCATACCCCAAACCATTTTTTCGTTTTGCCAGACAATTTCTTCGCCAATAAAAGGATTAAAACCAAAATATCTATCTCGGTATTTGAATTCTTTTTCTTCAAATTCAAACTCTTTACCTCCATCAGGAAGAATTTTTTCTCCACCCTCGCTGCTCGAAGCATAAGTATTAATTTTCGCTTTCACTAAAAATTTGCTTAGTTGTTTTATGTCCATAATAGCATTTCTTAATTCTATTTTAAGAATATCAAATATTATTATCGGTGTAAAGAAAAAAGCCGCTAACTATTTGAAAGTCAGCGGCCTAAATGTTTTGTGCCCTCCTTAATGTTGGTAGAAACCCTTTAGCGGTATTCTAAATATACCGCTTAGCCCTTTCAATTTTCTCTCAATTTGTTGCCAATATCTTTGGTCAAATCTAGCTTGATAGA
This sequence comes from Patescibacteria group bacterium, assembly GCA_020062525.1. Classification (GTDB taxonomy): domain Bacteria; phylum Patescibacteriota; class Patescibacteriia; order JAACEG01; family JAGUWE01; genus JAGUWE01. Next base: position 788 of record JAGUWE010000111.1, read on the forward strand.
GAGCCAAAAGATGAGGGTATTTTTTTTCTAGAAGGCTTCGGATATTTTCCCAATTTCCACATTTCATATTTAAGCTCTCTGTCATTACGAAATCAACTTTTCCTTGTAGGACGGTGAAAATTGATTCAAGATTGGTCAGCTCCGGCAAGATAGGCCCAATAAAACCATAAGTTTTTATTCCAGAGTTGTGAAGTGTCTGTAGGGCCTTCAATCTTCGTTGAGGAGGGGAAGACCGAGGCTCAAAGTCTTTTGCTATTTGTTCATCTAAGGTTGTAATAGTAAGCCCAGCCTCGCAATCACTAAATCGTTTTAGTAAATCTATATCTCTTATTACTAAATCCGATTTAGTTAAAACAGAAGTTGGAAAATCGTACCTTAACAGTACCTCCAGAATAGCTCGTGTAATCTTGTATTTTCTCTCAGCTGGTTGGTATGCATCAGTGACGCTTCCTAATAACACCACCCCTCTTTTTGGATTACGCGACAACTCTTTTTCTAAAATTTCCGAAGCATTTATTTTCACATCCACGAACTCTCCCCATCTTTCGGTATGACCTGTAAATCGCTTCATAAACCGAGAGTAGCAATAGACGCAAGCGTGAAAACAGCCGACATACGGATTGATACAATAATCTGCTTCCGGTAATCTGCTTTTAGTCAGAAGGGTTTTGCATTGTATGATGTTAATTTTCATATTACTTTACCTCCCTTATGGACTTTCTCAATGTAGGCAATTGTTCGACAGAATTTTGGCCTTTCAGAATATTCTGAAATTTTTCGCGCATTATCCAGTATCTCATCTAAATCATCTTCCGGTAGTTTGCCAAGACGAAATTCTTTGAACGGACAACAGTTTTCGTCAATTGCCCAAGCACAAGCTGTTACTTGTCCATCCGGAAGAATACCGATTGAATCTATCACCGCAGGACATTTTAGGGCTCCTTCTAGTATTCTAAGTGAATGCTGGAAGAAAACCCCTGTAAAGCCACGAAGTCCTCGTAAAAACTTCATCGTATTCAGATATTCTGAATTAGATGGAGTAAGTTTTACAAGCTTAGCAGCTCTTCCAACGGGATAAAATCTTAACAACTCCCACTCTGAGATATTATTCTCGCATAGCCAACAATACACGCTTTCAAGATTTTCTTCCGAGATTGTATCAGAATAGAGAACCGTAACAGCTCTAGTTTTTATTCCCGCTGCAACACACTTCTTCATTGCGATCATTGACGCAAGGTTATATCCACGGGGACGAAAAGGATTTTCCCTCTCTGGGAGGTTGTCTAAGGTAAATTCTACTACGGCGACTTTCTTTAGAAGCTCGAGTTTGGTATCGGTAATTTTATTACCCGTCATACTAACTGTCAAGTACCCATTTTTTAGACAGATTGTCTCTCCGCGATTTTCTGATAAATTAATTGATGACTAAAGTTTTCGACCTTTATTTTTTGAAAAGCAATT
>JAGUWE010000058.1 GCA_020062525.1 Patescibacteria group bacterium
TAAATAAATTTTCTATGGCTTCTATTGTTTTGGTCTCACAAATTAAATAATTTGCCTTAAGTAAATCAATTAAATTCAGACTGTTGTAGCGAATGACCTTGGTTTTAGGTAAATTCCGGCTGGCTCTTAAAATCATTTCGTCTTTGTCTTGATCTTTTTCGCCCAAAACAACAAGCAAATTTAATGATTTGACTTTATTTTCTTTCTTAACTTTCTTAGTCTCGGTTATTTGCTTTTCTTTTCCCCCTGTCTTGATTTTACCTGTTACTTTTTTCTTTAAAGTTTCAATAAGTCCGGCCATCTTTTTTGTCTTAGCAGCCGCCAATTCTAATTTGTCTAACAAAATCAATTGATTGTTGGCTACTTTATCAGATAAAGCCATAAAAATCGCCTTGCGTCTTGTTTTTTTATTGATTTTAACTTGATAATTTCTTTCTTTACTTGGACCAAAAATTACGCCACCACCAATCCAAAGAGGTGAACGAATTGAGCCGTGCCGCGCCCGACCAGTGCCTTTTTGTCGCCAGGGCTTACGACCACCGCCTCTGACTTCAGCGCGAGTTTTGGCATGAGCTATTGGTTTTCGAAGATTAGCTAATTGAGCTACCACTGCTTGCTGAACAACGACTGGCTTAACTTGGAGACCGAAAATCACTTCATTTAACTTTTGTTCACCGATTTTCTCTCCTGCTTGATTGTAAATAGCTATTTTCAACATAATTTTATCACTTAAATTTTAGGCCTCTTTTTTAATTTCTGGTTCTTTTGATTTTAAGTCCAGCGAGCCCTCAGTACTAATTAAAAGCAAACTATTTCTCGCCCCTGGCACTGCACCTTTAACTTTTAACAAATCCTGGGTCTCATCTATTTCTACAATTTCTAAATTCTTAACTGTGACCCGTTCACCGCCCATCCGGCCAGCCATCCGCATGCCTTTAAAGACACGGGCTGGTTCAGTCGCACCGATTGAGCCGGGCATACGCAGCTGATCTTTATGACCATGGGATTTGGGACTACCGTGAAAACCATGCCGTTTAACTACTCCTTGGAAACCCTTACCACGAGAGACGCCTATTACCTGAACTTTATCGCCAACTTTAAAAATCCCAACTGTAATTTGATCACCAATTTTCAGTGATCCGACTGACCCATCTTCAACACCAAATTCTCTCAAATATCTAAAATTGCCTAAATCCTTTAAGTGCCCTTTTTCGGGCTTTCGTAATTTCTTTTTTACCTCAAACCCTAGCTGAACCGCTTGATAACCATCTCTTTCAAGAGTTTTAATTTGAGTCACTCGACATTTACCAGTTTTAATAAGAGTTACCGGCGCCACTTCATCGTCACAAAAAACTTGGCTCATTTCAATTTTTTTACCTAAGATAAACTTCATAAAATAAAAAATTCTGGCTCAAGTCAATCCTCAAACCAGAAACTTAAAAATTTTAAATAATCTAAAAATTTTTATTTTAAGTTGTTAGTTTTTAGTTTATTGAATTGCTTTGAGCTCCATCTGAAATATTACCTTCATCCTAACACTTCATCAGTGGTGACGGTTATTAAGGCAAAGGTAGTATTTCTTCATCTAAAAATCTAAAAATTATTTTTTGTCTTTATAAAGGGCGGAGGATAATTGAGATGGTTACAAAACTGCTTCGTCGCGAAATTTAGATAGTTTCAGCCAAGGCGAGGAAAACAAGTAAAATGATTTGAGCCGTAATAGAATTACGGCGAAAATCATTTTACGCAGTTTGACGAAACATTGGTTGAAAATAGCAAATTGCAGCAGAAGCAGTTTTGTAACCATCTCATTACATTTTAATCTCAATATCCACACCGGCTGGTAGATTCAGATTAATCAGACTATCAATGGTTTTAGGTGTCGGATCAATAATATCAATTAATCTTTTATGAGTTCTTCTTTCATACTGATCGCGCGCATCTTTATGAACAAAAGAAGATCGTAGCACTGTATATTTTTCTTTTTCAGTTGGTAAAGGAATAGGACCTTTAACCGAAGCTCCACTACGTTCCGCGGTCTCAATAATTTTCCGAGCTGACTGATCAATAATTTTATGATCGTAGGCCTTAATCTTAATACGAATTCTTTGATGATGTTCTTCTGAAACCTTGTTTTCTATCTGAGGCAAAGTTTTCTTTTTAAAAGAGTGGGGCTTAAGTTTTTTTTCAGTCATTTTCTAATATGTACTATTAATAATTTAGTTATTTAATAATCTTAGTTACTACACCAGCGCCAACGGTCTTACCACCTTCTCTAATAGCAAAGCGCTGTTTTTCTTCTAAGGCCACAGGTGAGATTAATTTAATTTTCAAATTAACAGTGTCACCCGGCATGACCATTTCAGCGCCAGCTGGTAAATCAATTTCACCAGTAACATCGGTGGTGCGGATATAAAACTGAGGTTTGTAACCTTTAAAAAAGGGTTTATGACGACCCCCTTCTTCTTTGGTCAGTATATAAATTTCACCTTCAAATTCAGTATGAGGCGTGACTGTGCCAGGTTGAGTAATCACTTGTCCTCGCTCAACTTCTTCTTTTTTAATGCCTCGCAGCAATACCCCGGCGTTATCTCCGGCTCTTCCTTCATCTAAGGTCTTGTTAAACATTTCAATGCCAGTAACCACGGTTTTTTTGGTTTCTCCCAAACCAATAATTTCTACTTCCTCGTTAAGATGCACTATGCCTCTTTCAATTCGGCCAGTCACTACTGTACCACGACCTTCAATTGAGAAAATATCTTCAATTGACATTAAAAAGGGTTTATCAATTTCCCGCACTGGTTCAGGAATATAATCGTCTAAGGCCTTAACTAAATCCATAACTGGTTTAGCTAATTCTTCATTATCAGGACTTTCCAAGGCCTTAAGGGCTGAGCCACAAATAATAGGAATTTCGTCGCCAGGAAATTCATATTTCTTTAAAAGGTCTCTGATTTCTTCTTCAACTAAATCCACTAATTCTTTGTCTTCCACTTGATCAACTTTATTAAGAAAAACCACAATGTATGGAACACCCACCTGACGGGCCAAGAGAATATGCTCTCGGGTTTGGGGCATTACCCCATCAGTAGCGGCTACTACTAAAATCGCGCCATCCATTTGAGCCGCCCCGGTAATCATATTCTTAATATAATCAGCATGCCCTGGACAATCAATATGAGCATAATGGCGTTTTTCTGACTCATACTCAACGTGAGCAGTCGCAATGGTAATACCACGCTCACGCTCTTCAGGAGCGTTATCAATTTGATCAACCGTCTTTTGCTGGGCTTTAAAACCTTTGAGGGCTAAAATTTTTAATATGGCGGCTGTTAAAGTGGTTTTGCCGTGGTCAACATGACCAATGGTACCAACATTGATATGAGGTTTAGTGCGTTCGAATTTCTCTACCATTTTATTTACTCCTTAATTTAGCGACCCCCCACACCTATTCCAGCGAAACACTTTCAATATTGAAGTTTGAAAGGCGAAGCTGCTTTACAGCTCACCGCTCCAATTATTGAAAGATCTTCTTTAGAATAGGTGTGGGGGTTTCAGCCAGTCGCTTGATTAGTTATTATTAAAAATAAGTTAGTTGTAAGCAGTAAGTTGTTACGCAATTACATTTCCGGTTCAATATAAAACCTCTCTTCTTTAGCAGAGACCTCTGGGGATATTAGTTCGTCTTGAGTTTTCTCCATTTTATCATAATTAGCTATCTTGTCAAGTTCCGCTTCTTCTGATTGGTTGGCTTTCCAAATGGCAATATCACGATTAATTTTATCCAATAATTCATTTTCTGTCAAATCCTTCACTTCGCTTGTAGCCAAAAGCAATTTTTCGTATTCTTTCAAATCCATTATCACAAAACTAGAACCATCCTGATCTAAAACCACTAACTTATCCCTGGTTTTCTTAATTAAATCAAAAATTTGTTTTGATTGTTCGCTGTTCATAAGTTTTTAGTGAATTAACATCTCATTATAACCAATGGCTTGAAAAAGTCA
>JAGUWE010000130.1 GCA_020062525.1 Patescibacteria group bacterium
GAGTCAGTTGTCTTGCGACTTTTGTTGTATTCGCGCGGTGGTTTAGATTTTGAAGGGTTGGGACTGAGACCAGAATTATATCAGCTCTTAGAAGAGGAAATTTGTCGACCCAATGGTCTGCTTCTGACAACTGGTCCGACTGGTTCTGGCAAAACCTCCACTTTATATGCTGTTTTATTAAAATTAAAGAGTCCTGAGACAAAAATTATTACTATTGAAGATCCAATTGAATATAATTTAGCCGGTATTACCCAAAGTCAGACAGATGAAAAAAGGGGTCATACTTTTGCTAAGGCCCTGCGCTCTGTGGTCCGTCAAGACCCAGATATTATTTTAGTCGGTGAGATTAGGGATTTGGAAACAGTTGAGGTGGCGGTTCAAGCCGCTTTAACTGGTCATTTTGTTTTGTCAACCGTTCATACTAATAGTGCCGCGGCAGCAATTCCCCGACTTATTTCTTTAGGAATTAAGTCCTTTTTGTTAGCACCAGCTCTTAATGTAGTAATGGGACAACGTTTAGTCAGACGTCTTTGCCCGGCTTGTAAAAAAGAAGCCAAATTAACAATCCCGCAATTAGAAAAAGTCAAGCAATTTTTAGTTGGTCTACCTCAGAATTATCAAGATAAATTTAATTTGACTCAGCCCGAGCAATTAAAATTTTTTGAGAGTAAGGGTTGTGATAAATGTCAGGGCATTGGTTATAAAGGCCGAATTGGTATTTTTGAAATTATGAAGGTTAATAATGAAATCAGAGAATTGATTTTAGCCAAAGATGTGCCGGAGCATCAAATTTTTCAAGCCGCAGTTAAAAACGGCTTGATTACTATGGCTCAAGATGGTGTTTTAAGAGCTGCCGAAGGTATCACTTCTTTAGAAGAAGTTTTCCGAGTAGCCCAGTAGGGCCTTTGATTATCAATTCCCTGGCTTTACCACCTCGAATAATTTTTATCTTAATAAAAGTCGTTTTTTTTGGTAAAATTGATTTGATTTTATCAGCCCATTCAATGACAGCGAGATCTTGTTTTCTGCCAAAAAATTCTAACGCACCTAAGGCGACTAAGTCATTGGTTCTTTTAAGGCGATAAGCATCAAAATGATGGATAGTTTTGATTTTTGGGTGATTTGTTTTGTAAGTTCTAAATAAGATAAAAGTTGGACTGGTAATTTTTTCTTTAACTCCCAAGGACTGGCCCAAGCACTGAATAAAAAATGTCTTGCCCGCGCCCAGTTCACCAATCAAAGCTAAAACCTCGCCGCCTTTTAAAGAAGCAGCCATTTTTTGAGCCAAGAGTTTTGTTTGTTTTTCACTTTGAGAAATAATTTTTAACATAACTAAATCTTAACAAAAAAATCTTAATTTTAAAAATATGACTGAAAAAAATCGTCTTTTAATGAATTTTTCAACTTGGTCAATTATTAAAGTCATCTTAGTTCTATTAGTGGTCTATCTGGTATTTTTAGTGGGAGACGCGCTCTTAATTTTTTATATTGCTTTAATTTTTGCCGCGGCTATTGATCCCTGGGCCGATTTAGCGGAAAAACATAAATTGCCACGAGGTTTAGCCGTTATTGTCACTTACATTTTACTCCTTGGTATTTTAAGTTTATCTTTGACGCTTTTAGTTGGTCCTTTAACCGAGCAATTTCGAGAATTAATTGATAATTTTCCCGCCCTTTGGCAAAAATTAACCCAACTCTTCTCATCTTTTAAGGCCTATTCTATTGAACATGGTTTTTATCAGCAGATTAAAGAGGCCTTAATGGGATTGAATTTAAATTTAGGCGAGCGAGCTGGTGGTTTACTTACTTTGACCAAAGATATTTTTCAGGCCCTTTTTTCTTTTCTCATGGTTTTAATTTTAACTTTTTTTCTAGTAATCAGTAAAAATTTTTTTAGAGATGTTTTAAAATCAGCAGTGCCTAGATATTATCATCCCTTGCTCAATCAGCTCTTTGAAAAAATTCCAATTAAAATCGGCGCCTGGGTTAGAGGCCAGATTTTACTTTGTTTTATTATTTTTATCTTAGTTTATTTAGGACTACTGCTTTTAGGTGTTAAATATTCATTGGTCTTAGCTCTTTTTGCCGGCATCACTGAATTTATTCCTTATTTAGGACCGATTATCGGCGCTATTCCAGCTGTGATTATTGCTTTTTTTCAATCGCCGATTTTGGCTCTTTGGGTGATTATTTTATACACCGTGATTCAACAGTTAGAAAATAATATTTTAGTACCTAAAGTCATGCAGAAAGCAATTGGCATTAATCCTATCTTTAGTATTTTGGCTCTTTTGGTCGGAGCTCGTTTAGCCGGGGTTGTTGGTATGATTTTAGCTATCCCCACGGCCACTATTATTAGTGCCATTATTCAAGAGTTAGCGGTTAAAGAAAAAAAAGACGAATCAAAAATCTAATAATCTATGATTTCTTATCTTCAAGGCGAAATTATTTTTCAAAATGACAAATCAATTATTGTTAAGGTTGATAATTTAGGTTATCAAGTTTTTATTACCACCCTTCTTTTAGAGAAAATTAAACAAGAAAAGTTAACTAACATTGAGCTTCACACCTATCTTTATGTCCGTGAAAAAAATTTAGAACTTTATGGTTTTGGTAGTTTAGAAGAATTAGGGTTTTTTAAAAAATTACTTGGAGTTAGCGGTGTTGGACCTCGTTTAGCCCTTCATATTTTAGGTTTGACTAATTTAGAGGAAATCAAACAAGCTATTGTTAATAACCAACCCGAATTTTTAACCAAAGTCTCTGGAGTCGGCAAAAAGACAGCCGAACGAGTGGTGATGGAGTTGCGTTATAAAATTGATGATCTTGAGATGGTCTCTCCAACAAAACCAACCATAAACGATGAAGAAGTGGTTGAGGCTTTATTGCAGTTAGGTTACCGATTGGTTGATGCTCGCGAGGCATTAAGAAAAATTCCTCGCGATTTGGTTGGTTCAGAAGAAAAATTAAAAGCCGCTCTAAAACTTTTAGGTAAATAAGATGGCTCAAAAATTTTTTGAAAAATTCTTAATTAATTTAAAAAAAATAATACCCCGAGGGGTATTTAATTTTTTTAGCCCCTTTTATCATAAAGCGCTAGCTTATGTTGCCGCTTTTTTTTATGGCTGGCCGGCGGAAAAAATGATTGTTATTGGCGTCACTGGTACTAATGGCAAATCAACTACCGTTACCTTAGTTGCGGAAATTTTAGAAAAAGCTGGTTTTAAAGTTGGCTCAACTTCCACAGTTAATTTTAAAGTCGCTTCCAAAGTTTGGCTTAATGACACCAAAATGACAATGTTGGGCAGATTTCAATTGCAAAAGATGCTTTGTCAAATGGTCAAAGCTGACTGCCACTATGCTATTATTGAAACCTCTTCTCAAGGCATTAGTCAATTTCGACATTTGGGGATTAATTATGATATCGCTGTTTTTACTAATTTAACACCCGAACATTTAGAAGCCCACGGTGGTTTTGAGAATTATAAAGAGGCCAAGGGTAAATTGTTTAAACATTTAAGCAGGTCGCCTCGAAAAAAAATTAACGGCAAAAAAATTGAAAAAATAATTATCGCCAATCTCGATGATAAGCAGGCTCCTTATTTTCTTAATTTCCCAGTTGAGCAAAAAATTGGTTACACCCTCAAAGAAAAAAAGGGGGAAGTTTCTTTTAATAATTTAGAAATCATTAAAGGAGAAAAAATAAATCTCACGGCTTCTGGCTCAAGATTTGAAGTCAAAGGTGAAATTTTCAAAATCAATTTACTGGGTCAGTTTAATGTTTATAATGCCTTGGCCGCCTTAGCGGTTGCTTATTCTCAAGATATTGATTTTAATATTATTAAAAAAACATTGAGTCAGGTTCCCGGAGTGCCTGGGCGTTTGGAAAAAATTGAGCAAGGCCAATTGTTTACGATCATTGTTGATTACGCGCCAGAGCCGGCTTCTCTCGTTAAAGCTTATGAAGTGATTAAAGCTTTGCCTCACCGGCGGATTATTCATCTTTTGGGTTCAACTGGTGGTGGTCGCGATCTATCTCGCCGTCCAATTTTAGGCCGAATTGCCGCTCAAAATGCGGACATGGTGATTGTGACTAATGAAGATCCTTATGATGACGACCCCTGGGAAATTATCAACCAGGTGGCCAAAGGCGCCGAGAAAGCCGGTAAAATTTTAGCAAATAATCTTTTTAAAATTTTAGATCGCCGCGAAGCAATAAAATTTGCTTTAACATTAGCCAATGAAGGTGATTTGGTTTTACTGACTGGTAAGGGCGCGGAGCAGGCAATGGTGGTTAAAAACAATCAAAAAATCCCTTGGGATGACCGGGCAGTAGTCAAAGAAGAGTTAAAAAAATTTTCCAATCAATTTAATTCAAAAATTAAACCAAATCATTGATTTCTCTTTGCTCTCAAATTATGATACAATATAATTAAATCAATTTTAATTTTATGAACGGTGATTTGCTTGAAGAAATTTTTAGTGCGGTTAAAGCCAAAATGGAGAACCAGGGTGCTTATGATCGAACCGCTTATGAAGAGTTTGTGGAAGAGGCAATTTTGGATTTTAGACGAGAGGGTTTGATTACTGATGACGATGAGTCAGAAGCTATCAAAGACAAATTAATGTTGCGCTGGCAGGAAGCCCAAAATTTTTTTGTTAAAGAATAATTAATAAATAATCTAAAAATTATGGAACTCAACAAAAAAGACATTGAAGAAAATCGCTACTGGGCGGCGCTTAGTTATCTATTTATCCTTTGTCTTGTTCCTCTTTTATTCAGAAAAAAAAGTCATTTTGCCCAATTTCATGCCAAACAAGGTTTGGTTTTAACAATCACTTGGATTGCGGTTTGGATTTTAGGTGTGATTCCTGTGCTCGGCTGGCTGATTATTATGCCCTTAGGGAATCTTTTGATGATTATCTTGAGCGTCTTGGGCGTGCTTAATGCTTTAGCTGGCAAATACTGGAAACTGCCGTATTTGCACCAGTACGCAGAGAAAATCAAACTGTAATTTTTAGATTAATTAATAGATTAACGGATTGCGAATTAACGAATTAATTTTAAAAAAATTTAACCAATTCGTTAATACGTTAATTCGCTAAATAAATAATTTTTTTTAATTATGCCACAAAAATCTTTTGTCCTTTGGTTTTCCCAATTAGGAATTAAAGATGTTCCCCTAGTTGGCGGGAAAAACGCCTCCTTGGGCGAAATGTATCGCAAACTAACTCCTCAAGGAATTAATATCCCAGATGGCTTTGCTGTGACAGCCGAGGCCTATTTTTATTTACTCAAAAAAACCGAGATTGAGAAAAAAATTAAAACTATTCTTAACTCTTTAAATATTAAAAGTTTAGCCAGTTTAAGTAGTGTTGGTTCACAAATTAGAACCCTGATTTTAAATGCTAATTTCCCCAAAGAATTAGAACAAGAAATTATTAAATTTTATCACGAACTCTCTCGGAAATATAAAACTCAAAATGTTGATGTGGCGGTCCGCTCCTCGGCCACGGCTGAGGATTTGCCCACTGCTTCCTTTGCCGGACAGCAGGAGACCTATTTAAACATCCGAGGCGAAAAAGCGCTGCTGGCGGCCTGTCACCGGTGTTTTGCTTCGCTTTTTACCAACCGGGCTATTTCTTACCGAGAAGATAAACACTTTGACCACCTTAAAATCGGTCTTTCCATTGGCATTCAAAAAATGGTCCGCTCTGATAAGGGCTCATCAGGCGTAATGTTTTCTATTGATACTGAAAGTGGCTTTCCTGATCTGGTTTTAATTAATGGAGTTTGGGGGTTGGGCGAAAATATTGTCCAGGGAGCAATTAATCCCGATGAATTTTATGTTTTTAAACCTCTGTTGGCTAAAGGTTTTAAATCAATCCTCTCGCGAAAAATGGGCGATAAAAAAATTAAAATGATTTATACAACTGATCCTGCTCAGCCAACCAAAAATATTGCCACCACGTCAACTGAAAGAAATAATTTTTGCCTTAATGACAAAAAAATTTTACAATTGGCCCGCTGGGCAATGGCAATTGAAGCTCATTATAAAAAACCCATGGATCTGGAATGGGCTAAAGATGGAATAAGTGGCAAACTCTATATTGTTCAGGCCCGGCCGGAAACTGTCCAATCGCAAAAAAATTATAATGTTTTGGAAGAATACCAACTTTTAGAAAAAGGAAAACCAATTCTCTCCGGTGCGGCTGTTGGTTCAAAAATTGGAATAGGTCGCGCTCGAATCATTGAAGATGTTAAAAAAATCCACGAATTTAAAAAAGATGAGGTCTTAGCCACTGATATGACTAATCCGGACTGGGAACCAATTATGAAAATCGCCTCAGCCATTGTCACTAATAAAGGCGGGCGCACCTGTCACGCGGCCATAGTCAGCCGCGAACTTGGCATCCCTTGTATTGTCGGTACTGGCCAAGCCACTCAATTATTAAAAAATAATCAGGAAATTACTGTTTCCTGTGCCGAAGGTGAAAAGGGATATGTTTACAAAAAGACACTCAAATTTCGCGTCAAAAAAACCAATCTTAAAAATTTCCGCCGACCCAAAACCAAAATTATGATGAATATTGGCTCGCCGGACATTGCTTTTTCTTCTTCATTTATCCCTAACGATGGCGTGGGGTTGGCTCGAGAAGAATTTATTATTAATGAACATATCAAAGTTCATCCTTTGGCGCTTCTTAATTTTGCCAAAATCAAAGACAAAAAAGTTAAAGAAGAAATTTCCCAAATCACTCGTGGCTATAAAAATAAAAAACAATTTTTCATTGATAAATTAGCTGAAGGTGTTGCTATAATTGGGGCGGCTTTTTATCCCAAAGATGTGATTGTCCGACTGTCTGATTTTAAATCCAATGAATACGCCAATTTGATCGGCGGCCGGATTTACGAACCGCAGGAAGAAAATCCTATGATTGGCTGGCGCGGCGCTTCACGTTATTATAGCCAACTTTTCCGCCCAGCTTTTGATTTAGAATGCCAAGCCCTTAGAAAGGTCCGCGAAGTGATGGGTCTAAAGAATACCAAAATAATGGTTCCTTTTTGTCGCACCATTGAAGAAGGCAAAAAAACCATTAAAATTATGGCTGAAAATGGACTAAAAAGGGGTAAAGACAACTTGAAAATTTACGTGATGTGCGAAATTCCTTCTAATGTCATTTTAGCTCCGGAATTTGCCAAAATTTTTGATGGTTTTTCCATCGGCTCTAATGATTTGACGCAATTAGCCTTAGGGGTTGATCGGGATTCAACGTTGGTCAGCCATATTTATGATGAAAGAAATGCGGCAGTTAAAAATCTAATTAGAACCGTAATTGAACGAGCCAAGGCCAGTAAAAGAAAAATTGGCATCTGCGGTCAAGCGCCCTCTGACTTTCCGGACTTTGCCCAATTCTTAGTTGAATGCGGCATTGACAGCATTTCCCTTAATCCGGACACAGTGATTAAAACTACGATTGACATTTTAAAGAAAGAGGCACAACTTAAAAAATCGAAAAAATTCAAAAACGGATAGATGGTCTTAATGAAAAATATAAATATCAAAAATTAAAATGACAATTCAAAATGTTAAAATTTTTAATTTTAATCTGTTATTTTGCATTTTGATTTTTAAATTTTGAATTATCTACCGTGTTTCTCCACACCTTTTACCCTCAACCTATTATTCTTTCGCTCGGACCTATCAACTTTTACTGGTACGGTCTTTTTATTTCTTTAGGCATTACCGCTGGCTTGGTTGTCGGACTAAAATTAGCTAAACGTTACCAAATCGCCTCGGACTTAATCTGGGAACTGCTCTTTTGGCTCCTACCCGCCGGTTTTGTCGGTGCCAGATTATATCATATCTTAACTAACTGGCAATATTATTTGGCCCAACCTTTAGAAATTTTAAAATTCTGGCAGGGCGGCTTGGCTATTCATGGAGCGATTTTCGGTTCACTCCTGGCTTTAATAATTTTTTCAAAAAAATACCGACTATCTTTTTGGCAATTGGCTGATATATTGGCGCCGGCTCTGGCCTTAGGCCAAGCCATTGGTCGCTGGGGTAATTACTTCAACCAAGAATTATTTGGCTTGCCAACCAATCTGCCTTGGGGAATTCCAATTGAACTGGCTAATCGGCCGTTTGGTTATCTAAATTTCTCTTATTTTCACCCGACTTTTCTTTATGAATCACTGCTTAATTTTTTCATTTTTTTAATACTTTTTGGTCTTCATTTTTTAAAAATAAAGAAAAATAAAAAAATCCCAAAGGGAAATATCTTTTTAATCTATTTAATTTTATATTCTGTGGTCCGTTTCTTTTTAGAATTTATCCGCCTTGATGAAGCTCCTTTAATTTTTGACTTAAAGTTTGCTCAATTAATAAGTCTTTTAATAATAATTGGTACTTTATTTATTTTGTCTATAAAAAAACCTCAATCCCCTTTTACTAATTAGCCCCCTTTATAAAGGGAGCTAAGGGGGATTTTTAAAATCCACTCTAACCCTCCTTTTAAAAAGGAGGGAAAAATTTCCCTCTTTATTAAAGAGGACCTAA
>JAGUWE010000042.1 GCA_020062525.1 Patescibacteria group bacterium
AAAGTTTGATTTTAGTAAAATTTTTAGTATAATAACCCTGCGCAGGAGAAATTACTCGCAGGGTTTTAAAATAGAGCCGCTATGAAAAAGTACCTGACAGTTTTTAAAAACAGTCTTCAGGTAAACCTAGCATATAGGTTTGATGTTTTTGCGGCGTTTTTTTCGGAATTTCTCTCATTGACAGTATTAATTTATTTATGGATTTCAATTTACCATCAAGGCAACCAAATCGGTGGTTATTCATTGGATGCCTTAATTGGTTATTTTATTTTGAGCAAATTTATAACTATCGTGGTTGATTCAGTTGATATGGCTTGGCTGATCGGCGATACGATCCGCGAGGGTGAGATTTTAAATTATCTGACAAAACCGATTAATTTTTTGTATAAAAATTTTTTTCATTATCTGGGGGCATTACTGACACTCTGACGAAAATGTCCCAATACCCAACAGATATTTTTTTCCACAAAACGGTAAGGGTTTTCTTTTCAGCAGTAATTCCCTTGGCTTTTGTGGCAACGGTTCCCGCTAAGGTTTTAATTTATGGCCCACGGCTTGATTTAATTTTTTTTGCCGTTTTGCTGGCTGTGATATTTTTTATCATTTCCCGTAAATTTTGGCTTTATGGATTAAAACATTATGCCAGCGCTTCAAGTTAATTTTTTAGAATATGCCGATCATTGAAGTGAAAAATTTATCAAAGACATACGAATATTACAAAAAACAGCCCGGGCTTTGGGCATCTGTCAAGGGTTTGTTTGGGCGTGAAAAATTATTCACCGAAGCCGTGAAGAACGTAAGTTTTAACATTGAAGAAGGGGAGTTGGTCGGTTTTTTAGGCCCCAATGGAGCAGGCAAAACAACAACTTTGAAAATCCTTTCTGGTATTCTTTACTCTTCGGCCGGCGAGTAAAAGTTTTGGGGTATATTCCTTGGAGGCGTCAAAAAGAGTATCAGAAACAATTTACCCTAGTAATGGGCCAGAAAAACCAATTATGGTGGGATCTACCGGCAATGGAAAGCTTTATTTTAAACAAAGAGATTTACGAAGTAAGTGACAAGGATTTTAATAAAAATTTAGATGAATTAACCGAACTTTTGGATATTAAAGATATTTTGGATATTCAGGTAAGAAGATTGTCGCTTGGCCAAAGAATGAGGTGCGAATTGGTAGCGTTTTTACTTCACAAACCAAAGGTATTATTTTTGGACGAGCCGACAATCGGACTTGATGTGGTGGCGCAGAAAAATATCAGGGATTTTATTAAAAAATACAATGGGCTAAACAAAACCACAATTATCCTGACTTCGCATTATATGGACGATATAGAAGAGCTTCGCCGGCGCGTTATCATTATTGATAACGGAAAAATTATTTATGATGGCGATTTGGACAGCTTGATAAAAAAATATGCGCCGCATAAATTACTTACCATCAGTTTTGCCGGCGAGGGTGTCAAAAAAGAAGAGATTGAGAGGTTTGGAGAAATTAACAAATTCAATCCCAATTCCGTTTCGTTTAAGGTACCGCGGGAAGAGGTGAAAAATTTAGCCGCCAAATTGCTAAATTCCAATTTGGCAGTTGATGATATTTTAATTGATGAAGTTGATATTCAGGATATTATCAGAAAAATTTTTAACAAAAACGGTTAGGGTTATTTAGAAAAAGTAACCTATGCTTGATGCCAAATTTTGGGAAAAGTATTTTGAAGTTTATGATGTTTTGAATTTAGTTATTCCTTATCGGGAGCTTCTTGAAAAGATTGCTGATAAATTGGAGATAAAAACAATGTTTTAATACAAAAGAAAGTCAAGGGATTCTCAAGTATCAAAAACATTCTTATGAAGATTTTTTATTGGATATGAAACATCTTTTGAAAAATAAAAAAAATTAATTTTCAAGTATGATTTTATATTTTATAAATAAAAAAATATGAACAGAAAAATTATAATAAAAAATAAAGACGAAGAAGCGTTGATTAAAGACTTATATAAAAGAAAAGATATCAAAGCAGAACGTATAAAAAGATTTTTAGCGCTTCCTGATCTAACTAAAAAAGAAAATTCTCCGGTAAAAATTTTATTTGACCAGATAATCAACTTGTCCATGTTTAAGGACTTTGATTTAGTTGACTTTCCGAGAATTGTAACTGTTGAACAATGTTTTGACCTTCTAAATATGCCAAAAGACCATCCCGCCAGAAGAGAAACAGATACTTATTATTTAGATGACATTCATATTTTGCGTACACACACAACGGCTTTCTGGTCTTTTTATTTGAAAGATAAAAAAACCTTAGAAAAGTTGGAAAAAGATAGAGAAATAAAGGCGCTGGCTCCTGGAATTGTTTTTAGAAAAGATGAAATTGACAGAAGCCACTATCCGGCTTTTCACCAAATTGACGGTTTGTTAATTTGCAAAAAATCAAAAAAGATTATTATGCAGGAAGACTTGAAAAATGTGCAGATTGAGCTGGCAAAAGGAATTTTTGGTTCTGACATTGAATGGAAATTTATTCCCGATGAGTTTCCTTATACAGTTGAAAGTCTAGAAATGAATATTAAATTCAATGATGAATGGATGGAGGTAAACGGAGCCGGTCTCGTACATCCGCAATGTCTGAAAAATTTTGGTTTAGATCCGGAAATTTACAACGGCTGGGCATTCGGGTTTGGTGACAGATTGGTAATGATAAAAATGGGAATTCCAGATATCAGAATTTTGTGGTCAGACAATCCACAGATAACCAGCCAGTTTAAAGATATAAATAGCAAATATAAAGAAGTCAGCAAATACCCCGAGATATTTAGAGATATTTCGTTTATAATTGATAAAAATATAAATTTAAATAATTACTACGAAATCGTAAGAGATTTTGCCGATAACTTAATCGAGGAAGTAAAACTACTTGATGAATATGAAGACAAAAATAAATTTGGTGAAAACAAAAAGTCTTATACATTTCGTATTATTTATCGTTCGTTTGAAAGAACCCTAACTAATGAAGAAATAAACAAAATTCAAGAAAAAATCCGCGAAAAAACAAAACAAGACTTGAATGCGGTTTTGCGATAATATTACTTTTATTAGACTTTGTTATTTTAAAATCTCTTTTGCAAATTCGGCAAGAGAGATTTTTAGTATTATGGAAATAAAACAAATGATATGCATTGCCTTTTCCTTTCGGTCGATTTTTTGCTATAATAACCCTGCAATGGCCACCCAGTAGGGTTTTGAATTTAAATAAAACAAATTCAAGGAGGATTAAGGTGGGCTTATGGAAAAAATAAAGAATTTTTTAGATTTTATTTACAAAGATGAGCTTTATCCCGAGATGAAGGTTATTTCTGGCTGCCCAACTGATCCGGAAGTAATAATTGACGGCCGGAAAATTTTAATGTTTTGTTCCAACGATTATTTGGGCTTGGCCAACAGCGAGGTGGTCAAAAAAGCAGCGCATGAAGCGATTGATAAATATGGCATAGGTTCGGGCGGTTCAAGACTGATGTCAGGCAATACGGATATCCAGACAAAATTAGAAGAAACCATTGCCCGATTTAAAGGCGGCGAGAGTGCCATTACTTTTTCTACCGGCTACATGGCTAATACCGGCGCTATCCCGGCCGTGGTTGATGTTTTAAATCTTAAAAAAATAGGCAGCGCTATTGTCAAGGTACCAACCTTTAGAAAAAATATTATTTTAAGCGATGAGCTTAATCATGCCAGCATTATTGATGGTTGCCGTCTGACTCATGCCAAAAGAGTTGTTTATAAACACAAAGATATGGCTGATTTGGAAAAGAAACTTCGCAAATATAAAAGGCATCGCAAACTAATAATAACCGACGGAGTTTTCAGTATGGACGGCGATATTGCGCCTTTGCCGCGCATTGTTGAGCTGGCCAAAAAATACAATGCCCTGACTTTTATTGACGATGCCCATGCCTCGGGGACTTTGGGAAAAAACGGCCGGGGAACGATTGACCATTTTGGCCTCAAAGACACTGATGTTGATATAATGATGGGCACTTTTACCAAATCCTTTGGCGGAGTGGGCGGATTTATCGTTGGTAAAAAAGAACTGATAGATTTTTTAAGAATAACAGTGCGCACTTATATTTTTTCTGCTCCCATTCCGCCGATGATCAGCGCTGCTTTAGTTGCGGCCATTGAGGAAGCGGAAAGAAACAGCTCGTATCGGGAAAATCTTTGGGCTAACGTTAACCATCTTAAAACTGGCCTTAACAAAGCAGGTTTTAACACACTTTCCAGCGAAACCCAGATAATTCCTGTTTTAGTAGGGGATGAGAAAAAATGCGAAGAGCTATCAAGCCGTCTTTTTGAAGAGGGGATTTTAGCTTCTTGCGTGCGCTGGCCAGCCGTGCCCTGGGG
>JAGUWE010000098.1 GCA_020062525.1 Patescibacteria group bacterium
GGAATCAAAAATTTTTTGGCTAATTTAGAGAAATTGCCGCCACAAGAAACTCAATCGGCTGAGTTTCTAAAAGGAATGCTGAATTTAGAAATTTATGGTCATTTGGCAGATGTTCCGAATAGAAAAAAAGAGGCAAATCAATTTTTAGATCAAGCTCTTCAATGTTTTTCTAAAATTGTAGAAAAGAAAGAAAATTTTGAAATAAGATGTAAAGTTGAAAATGGAAAAGAAGCTGTTTTTGGTAATTTAGCTTTAAGTCAGGCTTATTTAGGAGACATTTATTATAGAAAATATTTGGAAGACAATGATTTAACTAAACGGAGTCAAGAGGAAGGATTATACAAAGAAGCAATTCAAATCGAAAACGATACAAACAGAAGATGCGAATTAAAAACCATATTGGCTATCAGAAAAATAGTTGAAAATTTAGGTAATGAAAATTCAGTCAAATGTTGGAAAACTACCCGAAGAGAGGACTTTAGACAAAAAGCGGCTGATTTACTCCTTGAGTATTTAGATAAACAAGGGGAACCGTATTCTAAATATATAGATATAACCTGCCGCTTGACCACTGAAAAATCACAAAAAAAAGATTATAGTCCAACTTCCGTAATGGTCATTACCGAAGATAACCTCGATGATATTATTAACCTTGACTTTAATAGTTTGTCCATTGATAAAGAAGAAAT
This sequence comes from Patescibacteria group bacterium, assembly GCA_020062525.1. Taxonomy (GTDB): domain Bacteria; phylum Patescibacteriota; class Patescibacteriia; order JAACEG01; family JAGUWE01; genus JAGUWE01. The sequence continues at coordinate 690 of JAGUWE010000098.1, forward strand.
GGCAACGCGACCTCGTATTGCGGCTAAAAAATTTAGGGATACTTTTATTCCCTTTGAGGTTTTATTTTCCAAATTAGCGGATTCATTAGGATTGAGAAAAATTGAGAGACCAGATTTTGCAGCTAATTTCTTTATGAACGAGGACAAGTTGAGTAAATTTTTGCCTTTAGACAAAAAAACAATTATAGAGACAAGGTCTCATTGGTGGCTATAAACCCTGCCCCATTATTAAATTAAGAAAAAGAAATAAAAAAAGCGCCCTTGATGAGAAGGCGTTATTTTTATTATTTATTATTTTATTTTTTTCTCTCCTACTACTCTTAATACTATTTCTATTTCTCTTTTGGATGATTTTTTTTCAGCTAAACGTTTTTGAGAGGCTTTTTTAAAGGCCTCTGAATTTTCTATTTTTTGAAAGAGCATTTTTAGTATTTCAAGAGCTTCATCAGGGTCTTTCTTTTTTGCTTTCAATTATCTTTCCTCCTTTATTAAGAATTTAATTTAAGAATAACTCAAAATATATTTCTGTCAAGACCTTGCCAAGCTTGACAATTTGAGTAATAATAGTAATTAGTTAATTGGGATTTATTTAGAAATTAGAAATTAGAAATTTTAATATATGCCTTCCTTTGAAGAATTAGCCCAAATTATAAAAGAAAATCAACCAGAGGCCGACTTGGATTTAGTTTGGCTGGCTTTTGATTTTGCCCAAAAAGCGCATAAGGGCCAAGAAAGATTTTCTCACGAACCTTATTTTAACCATTCTTTTGCTACGGCCAAGATTTTAGCTGAAAATAAAGCCGATATCATCACCATCATTGCCGGATTACTTCATGATATTCCGGAAGAAACCAATACCCCCTTTTCGGAAATTGAAAAAAACTTTGGTCAAGAAATTGCTGATTTGGTAGATGGTATTACTAAATTAGGTAAAATTAAATATCGCGGCCTTGACCGTTATGTTGAGAATTTAAAAAAAATGTTTGTCTCGGCTGCCAGTGACAGCCGTGTTTTTTTGATTAAATTTGCTGACCGGCTTCATAATCTTTGGACCTTAAATAGTTTACCGCCTAAAAAACGGTTGCGCATTGCTCAAGAGACGCTTAAAATTTACGCCCCGATTGCCGGACTTTTAGGTATGTGGCGGTTGCGTTGGCAACTTGAAGATGAATGTTTTCGCTATATTGATCCAGAAAATTATAACAAAATCAAAAAATATTATGAAATTGAACAAAAATACGAACGCGAGCAATATATTGAAAAAATCCGCCAAATTGTTTTAGCCGAAGCCAAAAAACAAAAAATTAACTGTGAGATTAACGGTCGTTTCAAACATATCTATTCAATTTTTAGAAAAATGCAGGAAAAGGGCAAACAATTTAATGAAATTTATGATGTTTTTGCTTTAAGAGTGATTGTTGAGACCATTCCGGATTGTTACAAAATGCTTGGTATTATTCATGGACTCTGGCGACCCCAAAAAGACCGTTTTAAGGACTACATTGCCGTGCCCAAGCCCAATGGCTATCGAAGCCTTCATAC
>JAGUWE010000081.1 GCA_020062525.1 Patescibacteria group bacterium
AAACAGAAAACAGATCATTAAAGAAAGTAATTGATATATGACTAAATCAAAAAATCCTTGCATCCTTTATGTTGGCACTTTCCCGCCTCGGGAATGCGGTATTGCTACTTTTACCCAGGACTTAACTAATGCCATAGACAAAGAATTTGCGCCTAGTATAAAAAGCAAAATTTTAGCTTTTAATGACAATGGCACCTCAATTTATAATTATCCTAAAAAAGTAATTCTGCAGATTAACGAGACAGATATTGAAGATTATCTTAACCGGGCGCAAGAAATTAATAAATCAAGCCATATTAAATTAGTTAATATTCAGCATGAATACGGTATTTTTGGCGGCGAATGGGGTAATTATTTATTGCCCTTTTTAGAACTTTTAAAGAAACCAGTGATTACGACTTTTCACACGGTTTTATCCCAACCAAAAGAGGGGTTAAAGAAAATCACCCAAAGCATTGTCAATCGTTCAGCTGGCGTGGTGGTGATGACCAAAACCGCTGGCAAGCTACTCGAAGAAGAGTATGGTATTAAGAAATCAAAAATTTTTATTATTCCTCATGGCGTCCACCATGTATCTTTTCCAGTTAAAGAAAAAGCTAAAAAGAAATTAAATTTAGCAGGACAGATTGTTTTATCTACCTTTGGAATGATTAATCGCGACAAAGGCATTGAATACGCCATTGCCGCTTTACCCAAGATAGTCAAAGAATTTCCCAATGTTTTGTATTTAGTGATTGGTGCGACTCATCCGCTCGTCAGAAAATTGGAAGGCGAAAAATACCGAAATAAATTAAAAAAATTGGTCTTCAAATTGGGTCTCAAGGATTATGTTAAATTTTATAATAAATATCTGACTCTTTCAGAATTGATTGAATTTCTTAAAGCTACTGATATTTATATTTCACCAACCTTAAACCCCCACCAGTCAGTTAGCGGTACTTTGTCTTATGCTCTGTCTTGCGCCTGTCCTATTGTTTCTACGGCCACTCAATACGCTCAAGATGTGATAGAACCCCATCAGCGAGGACTTTTAGTTAGACTCAGAAATCCTAGCGATATTAAAAAGGCCTTGTTTGAAATTTTAACTGATAAAAAATTAAGAAAAGAGATGGGCCGGAACGCTTATTTTTTTTCCCGCCATATGACTTGGCAAAATGTGGCTCTTTCTTATTTTAAGACCTTTAATTATTTTGCCAAAATTGTGCCCAGGGAAAAAGGCAAATTACCAGTTATTAACTTAGATCATCTTAAGACACTGACTGATAGATTTGGCATTATTCAATTTGCTCATCATACCAAACCCGACCATCACTCCGGTTATTGTTTGGATGATAACGCGAGAGCACTTTTAGGTTGCGCGATGTATTATAAAACTAAAAGTACCAAAAGCATTTTAAATTTGATTAATGTCTATTTTCACTTTATCAAGTTCTGTCAGAAGCACGGTGGTTTATTTCATAATTTTGTTAGTCACCACCGAACATTTAATAACGAAGTAGGCGAAAGCGAGGATTCATTGGGTCGAGTAATTTGGGCTTTAGGTTATGCAATAAGTAGCGATCATTTACCTCCTTTTTTAAGAAAAAAAGCTAGCCAAATTTTTAATCGAACAATAAAATTAACACCGACTACTAAATCACTCCGCGCTATTGCTTTTACGCTTTTGGGTTTATGTTTGGTTGAAGAAAAGATGAACGATGATAAGAGACTTTTATTGATAAAAAAATTAGCTGATCAATTAGTTAGAGCTTATTATAAACAGACCAATAAAGAACAGAAGCAAGATTGGTTCTGGTTTGAAGATTATTTGACTTATTCCAATCACAAATTGCCCGAGGCCTTGCTTCGCGCTTATCAAGTTACTAAAAATAAGGAATATTTGAAAGTTGCTGAAAAATCCTTAAAATTTTTAGCCAGTGTGACTTTTGAAAAGAATTACTTTTCTCCGATTGGTCAGGATGGCTGGTATTTTCGCTCTGGCAAACGGGCTTTTTTTGACCAACAACCAGAAGACACTTCTTCGGCCGTTGAGGCCTTGGTGACGGCTTATCGACTAACCAAGAAAAAAGAATATCAAAGCAAAGCTAAAATTGTCTTTGAATGGTTTTTGGGCAAGAATCATTTAAACCAAATGGTTTATGACGAAATAACCGGCGGTTGTTACGACGGCTTAGGCCGTTATTCGCTCAATTTCAACCAAGGAGCTGAGTCAACCATTTCTTATTTTTTGGCGCGTCTGGCTATTGAAGAGGTTTATTAAAATTAAGACTGTTGAATAATTGATATTATTTTGTTAGCTCAAAGATTATTCAACGCTCTCAAAAATATGAAAATTAAACAATTAGCCTATCAAAAAGCCATTGAGGTTTTGGAACATTGCGCCAGACCGGTTGGTTTTTTTGCTTCAGGACTGCCAGGCGGTTATGAAGCGGTCTGGGCGCGGGATAGTATGATTTCCTCACTGGGCGCTTCTTTGGTTGGTGATAAATTTAAAAACACTGTCAGAAAAAGCATTGAAACGTTTAGCAAAAATCAGTCGGACTTAGGTTTGATTCCTAATTGTGTTGGTTCTTATAATACCGACCGTCGTTCAGACGTAACTTTTAATTCAATTGATTCGCCTCTTTGGTATCTTATTGGTCATTTTGTTTATGCCAAAAGATTCGGCGACCACTCGCTTTTTAAAAAATATCAGAAAAATATTAAAAAGACATTTCTCTGGCTACGTTATCAGGATCCGGATGTTTTGGGACTAATTGTTCAACAGCCAACCTCGGATTGGCAGGACGCTTTTCCTCATAAATATGGCTATACGATCAACAGCTTGTCTTTGTATTATCAAGTCCTTTTGCTTTTGAAGAAAGACAAAGAAGCGCAAATTGTCAAAAAGACGACCAATGGTGAAATAAGAAAATACGTTTCTTTGTATGATGAAAAATTAGGTTATTATTATCCCTGGGGCTGGAAAAACCA
>JAGUWE010000086.1 GCA_020062525.1 Patescibacteria group bacterium
AAATTGGCTGATATTTCCTATAACACGGTAATAAAACTGGAGTCGGGCGGTATCACCAACCCTTCAATTGACACGCTTCAAAAATTAGCCAAAGCCCTTAATGTTTTGGTTGATGATTTATTGAAGTAAAACTATGAAAACTAAAACCAAAAAGACAATTAAAGATTTGCCAAAAGTTGAAAGACCCAGAGAAAAGTTAATGCAATATGGGCCAGAAAAACTTTCTAACTCTGAACTTTTGGCTATTCTTTTGCGTTCTGGCAAAAAGGGTGAAAATGTTATTGAGTTGGCAAATAAAATTTTGAAAAGATTTAGTAAAGATGAATTACCAAACTTAACTTTCAACGACTTGAAAGATTATTCTGGTTTAGGTCCGGCTAAAGCTTGTGAGATTATCGCCTGCTTTGAACTTGGGAAAAGATTACTCAAAGATAAAAAAGCAGAAATTTATTTAAAGCCGAAGGAAGTTTGGGAAGAACTAAAAGATTTACGAGACCATAAAAAAGAACATTTTGTTATTTTCTACCTAGATAGCCGGAATCAAGAAATTAAAAGAGAGATTATTTCTATCGGCTCGCTCAATGCTAATTTAGTCCACCCCAGAGAAGTTTTTGAGCCGGCAGTTAGGCATTTAGCCGCTCAAATCCTTTTGGCACATAACCACCCCTCTGGTGATCCAGAACCATCGGAAGACGATTTAGAAATAACAAAAAGGTTAGTGGAGTCTGGTAAAATTTTAGGAATTGAGGTAATTGACCATATCATTATTACTAAAACAGGATTTATAAGTTTTAAAGAGAAAAATTTAATTTAAAATCATTATGGCTACAATCAAAAACTACATTGAACAATATCTAAAATGGCGCGAGGAGCAAAAAGAAAAAGAATTAGCCGAAAGAGAAGAGCGCGTTGACTGGTATAAAGAAAAAATGGGAAGTCCCGAAAAAATTAAGAATTTTACCGAAAAGGATTTACACGAATTGATTGAAAAACTTTGGGCTTTAGAATTTTGGCGCAACAAAGCCTATAAAGTTAACAAACTCATTAAAGATAATGGTTTAGATAAACTAAAAACCGCATTTATTAATTTACTTTATTCCAAACAGCCAATAGCAAAAAAGTGGGACGATTTTAGAAAATCTATTAAAGGACTAGGGCCATCTTCTTTAAGCGAAATTCTTACTTTAGTCTTTCCCGACCGGTATGGAATTATGAACATGAAGCCCTTAACTGTTTTGCCCTATTTGGGTTTTTTAACCGAGAAAGAAACGAAAAATATCAGCTATGGTTATACTTCGGGGCGAGACTACGAAAGGTTTATGGAAGCATTTCAAAAAGTTAGAGAGGAGTTAAAAAATAACGGACTTCCGGAAGCAGATTTTATTGATGTTGATTTTTTTATCTGGTATTTATTTGAACATGTTTTTGAGCTGAAGTTTAAGCGAGATAAAAAGACAGTTATTAAGTCTGCATTGGGAATCCAAGAAATTACTACCAAACCAGAAATCCCCGTTTCTTCCAAAAAGACAAAAGAGATTACAAGCCATTCAGAGGCCGAGTCTATTTTGCTAAAATTAGGTCAAATTTTAGGTTACGATACTTACTCGCCCGATAGAAATAAAGATGCTTATGGCCAAAAATTAGAAGATTTAATTTCCCTTGACGCTATCCCTCAATTTACCGCCCCTTCGCTTTTAGATACTATTAGAAATATTGATGTTATATGGTTTGAGGACGAATTCCCTGTTTGCTGTTTCGAAGTAGAACATACGACAGGTGTAACCACCGGCCTTTTGCGGCTTTATCAAACCAGTCAATTGAATACAAAATTATTTGTTATTGCTCCCGCCGATGTTTTAAAAAAATTTGAAACAGAAATGAATAAAATGCCATTTAGAAAGATGAAGAATCGCTATATTTTTAGGTCTTACCAAGACTTAATCAATTTCTATTATTTAGCAGAAAATTATACAAAATCTAAGGGTAGTTTCTTTAAAGAATAATAAATTATGAGTAAAACAAATTATAAACCAATAAAGGAAAGGGTAACCACTGGTGAAGAATTTTCCTTAATTAAAGTTGGCGAACACAAGAACTATTTTTCTATTACGAGAGATCGAACAAAAATAACTTATAATGCTAGTGGAAAAACTTATAATTTCACCGATCCAGAAGAGATTGTAAGAGCGGCAACCTTTGTTGACTTAATTGAAAAATATGAATATCCAGAAAAAAGGCTGGACACGGAAGTGTATCCACCAAGGAGAGAACCAAAACTACCCGCAGATATAGTCGTTTACGAAGATGATGATAAAGAATCGGTGTTTATTGTTGTAGAAACAAAGGCGAATTCTACTGCCGGAAAAATAATTGAAGCGAAGAGAGAGGGGCTGGGAAACTCTAACTTATTAAACGCAAAATATCTATATTGCGTGTGTGGGATGGAGAAATTAGTTTTTGATGTAAAAGAAAAACCGCCCCTTTCAAGATTAGAAAAATTTAGATCACAAAGTATTCCAGTGAAATATGGAAAACTACCAGAGTATAAATACAAAAGAGGCGACCTATCATGGGACTTAGAAAAAGTTGATTTTAATGAATTAAGCAGAGTTTTTCAGAAATGCCACAACATAATTTGGGCCGGTGGAAAAAGAGACCCATCTGTTGCTTTTGATGAAATAAGCAAAATTATTTTTACCAAGTTATACGATGAACGCTCAACTAAAAATGGCGAGTATTACAAGTTTCAAGTAGGGACGCACGAGGATTCTGATGTTGTGACAGAAAGGATTACAAAAATCTATGAGAAGGCGAGAGCAACTAATTCCACAGTATTTACGGAGGCTATAAATATACCAGCAGATAAAATCTATGGAGTTGTTGAAACCCTACAAAAAGTTTCGTTGATACACACCGATTTAGATGCTAAAGGTAGGGCGTTCGAGCAATTTCTTGGGAAAATCTTTAGGGGCGAATTGGGGCAATATTTTACAAGGAGAGAAATCGTAGAGTTTATGGTTAATGTAGTTAATCCGAAGGAGGACGATTTGATTTTAGATCCCGCCTGCGGGAGCGGCGGATTTTTGCTTTATTCGATGAAAAAAGTCATCAGCGACATAGACGAACATTATAAGGGCGATTCACCTACCATTGTGAGAAAAAAATATGATTTCTCGCACTACAATGTTTATGGAATTGAAATAAACGACAAGATTGCTCGTGTGGCAATGATGGATATGATAATTCACGACGATGGACATTCCAACATCGAATATAACACCGCATTAAATAGTAAGTTTGAAAATCCAAATATAAAAGACGGGGCTTTCACGCTCATTCTGACAAATCCACCTTTTGGCGATAGGGTAGAAGAAGGAGATAAAGATAAACTGGGGCATAATAAGTTAAAAAACTTTGAGTTGTCAGGCGAGAAAGCAAGTCAGCGAGCAGAAACTTTATTTATAGAAAGATGCTACAACTTTTTAGCACCAGATGGGCGCTTAGCCATTGTCCTACCCGATGGCGTATTAAATAATCCCTCCGATTTTTATGTAAGAGATTTTATAAAAACTAAGTTTGAAATTACCGCCATCGTTTCTTTGCCAGAATACGCGTTCAGAAAAGCTGGCTCTGGAATGAGGACAAGCCTCCTTTTTTTGAGAAAGTTAAAGAGCGGTGAGAGGGTCAGCAACAACTACCCCATTTTCATTGGTGTGGCTGAACACATTGGTTATGATGCTACGGGGAGACCAGATAATAACGAACTCCCTGAACTTTTAGAAGATTTTATTAGCAATGCAGAGAATAAAGACAGAGGACGATACCTGATTAAGTTTCGTGAATTAGTAGATAGGATTGACCCAATGTATTACCATTTGGGATATTTAATTGAAAAACACTTCAAGCAAATCAGATACGATATCGTTCCATTGAAAAACATTTTGGCCGAACCCTTAATGAGTGGAAAATCACCAAAGGGAGGCGTCAAATATAGCGTTGGGGACATCCCAAGTATTACAATAGGTAATATGACCGATACCGGGGATTTCAATTTTGATGAATTAAACTATGTCTCTTCTGATTTTTATGATGTTCGAAAAAACAAACTTCAATTAAAAACCAACGATATATTGGTTGCTAAAGATGGTGCGACTACTGGTAAAACCTCAATAGTTTCAGATGATTTCTCGTTCCCAGATTGTATATTTACAGAGCATATATTTAGATTAAGAATTGATACTACGAAAGCGAACCCGCTTTATGTTTTCTATTTTCTGCACGGTGCTTTAGGTCAAATGCAACTAAAAAGACAGGTAAGCGGAGGGGCACAGGGGGGAATTACTAAAGAGTTTATTGATAAAATGCAAATCCCCCTTCCACCGATTAAAGTGCAAGAGCAAATAGTGAATCGTGCCATCTCTATTAGGAAAGAAGCAAATCAACTAATAAAACAGGCAAAGGGTAAATTCACCGAAATAGAAACCGAATTAGAGAAGATTATTAAGAGATAAATTATTTACTTTAGACGAGGCGACTAAAAAGGTTGAGGAAACTATAAAATAGCGGTATAATAAAAATACCTATGAAGAGACAAAAACAAGCTCAAAAATTAGGCGAACAAATGAAGGACTTTTTAGAGAAAAACCCTGCAATTAAGGAGGCACTGCGGGTATTTGACATTTCCTATGACCAATATCAAAAAGCTATGGAGAGCGGTTATAACTTTTATACTGATACCTCTACTTCTCCGCGAGAGGTTAAGTTCAAAAAATCAATATGACAAGCTGGCAAGATATTCAAAAAGAGATAGTAGAGGCCCAACAAAGGATAAATCAAGGACAATTTCCGGGACAGCGAATAAGTGGTTTTGATATCGTAAGGCGAGCAAAATACGATTTAGTAAAAAGTATTACAGGCCGTCCACTTTTAGTTTATGCGACAGCTTTTCATAATCCAATCAAAGCCCAAATAGCCACGCCATTTCTCACAATTGATCTTTCAGACAAAGATGGTTTTTACGAAATAATCCGTAATATTAAATCCCAAGAGGCAGATATCTTTCTGCATAGCCCGGGCGGTTCAGCCGAAGCGACAGAATCTATTGTTAAAATTCTCCGCAAAAAGTTCAAAACAGCACGATTTATTGTTACGGGAGCAGCCAAAAGCGCAGCTACAATGTTAGTTTTATCGGGCGATAGTATTTTAATGGACAATTCGGCCGAGTTAGGTCCAATTGACCCACAAGTTAGAGTGCGAGGGCGATTTTCTCCTGCGGGTTCTATCATCGAGCAATTTGACCAAGCAGCAAAAGAATTAAAGAAAGACCCCTCACAATTGCCAGTTTGGATACCTATATTACAAGAATTCGCCCCCGCTTTATTGGTAGAATGTGATAATTTTATAGGGCTTTCTAAAAGACTTTCCAC
>JAGUWE010000026.1 GCA_020062525.1 Patescibacteria group bacterium
ATGTCCAAAGGTGAAGGTAAACAATCTACCACTGCATCTAATAAAAATTGAACCCCTTTGTTTTTAAGGGCTGAACCGCAAAAAACCGGCACCAGTTGCCCCCCAATAGTTGCTTGCCGCAGAACTCTTTTTAAATCAGCTATTGAAATTTCTTGACCTTCTAAATAAAGAGACATCAACTTCTCATCATTTTCAACAATAGCTTCAACTAATTTAGCCCGATACTCCTCGGTTTTTTCTTTTAAATCAGCTGGAATTGGCTGCTCTTCCCATTTGGTTCCCATTTCATCAAGATAAATCAGGGCTTTTCTTTCTAAAAGATCAATGAGGCCTTTAAAGTTTTCTTCAGCGCCAATAGGTAGTTGCAAGGGCTGAGCATTGGGCGTTAGCCGCTCATGAATGGAGCGTAAATCATAATAAAAATCAGCACCGGTGCGGTCTAATTTATTAACAAAACAAATCAGTGGCACCTTGAATTTCTCCGCCTGGCGCCAGACCGTCTCTGATTGCGGTTCTACACCGGCTACGCCATCAAAAACCACAATCCCACCATCAAGCACCCGCAATGACCGCTGAACTTCAACTGTAAAATCAATGTGACCCGGCGTGTCAATGATATTGATGCGATGGTCTTTCCAAAAACAGGTTGTCGCCGCCGCGGTAATGGTAATGCCTCGCTCTCGTTCTTGCGCCATCCAGTCCATTTCGGCTTCACCATCATGAACTTCGCCAATTTTATGTTTTTTACCAGTATAATACAAAACACGCTCGGTCACTGTGGTCTTGCCAGCGTCAATGTGAGCAATAATGCCGATATTTCTGGTTTTTTCTAAAGAATATAATCTGGGCATATTGTCTACGAATTACGAATAAATACGAATATACAAATATCTTATTTTAAATTGACGACCCTTTTAAATTTTACTCCTGTTCTTGTAAAATGTGCGATAATTCCCAATTGCAAACCCGTTGCTTGTAAATACTTAAAGAGTTGATCTATGTCTTGTTTAGAAAAATATTCTCGCTTTTTAATTTCTAAGATTACTTTACTTTGAATTAAAAAATCTAAAAAATAAACACCTAAATCGTCTCCTTTGAATTTTAATTTTACCTTAACTTGTTCTTGAAAAGGAATACTTCTTTCTTTGAAAATTCTCGCAATTGCTTTCTGATAGAAAACTTCTTTATGACTATAACCTATCGAATTCCAAACCTCAAAAAGAATACCCACAATTTGGTAAGTCAGTTCTGGCAATATTATATCTTTCTTAACTTTTTTATTCGTATATTCGTAAATCATTCGTATTTCGTAGCCTAACGAAGGAAATGGGCAAAGGCCCTGTTGGCTTCGGCCATGCGGTGGGTGTCTTCTTTCTTTTTAACCGCCGCTCCAATTCCTTGAGCCGCGTCCAGAAGTTCTAAGGCCAGTCGTTCCGCCATTGGTTTACCTTTTCTTGTTTTGGCTGCATTAATTAACCAGCGACTACCCAAAATAAAACGTCGCTCAGCTCTAACCGGCATTGGAATCTGATAATTAGCCCCGCCAATTCTTCTGGAACGGACTTCTAAAAGAGGCGAAATATTTCTAAGAGCTTCGCTAAAAACTTCCAAGGGATTTCTTTTGGTTTTTTCCTTAATAATATCAAAGGCGCCATAGACAACCCTTTGAGCAACTGACTTTTTACCTCGTCTCATTATGTAATTAATAAATTTAGCAATCTGCAGATTGTGATATTTTGGATCAGTATTAATTTTTCTTTTTGGTGCTGGTTTGCCTCGCATAAATTATGGGATTATTGGGATAGGTGGGATTATTGGGATTATTGGGAAGTAAAAATTATCCCAATGATCGCAAAAATCATAAAAATCTTAATTATCTTAAATGATTTATTTCTCTCTTTTCGCTCCATAAAGTGACCGGCCTTGTTTTCGACTAGCCACACCTTGGGTATCATAAATACCCCGAACCACATGATAACGAACGCCAGGCAAGTCCTTGACTCGGCCACCGCGAATCATCACAATTGAGTGTTCCTGCAAATTGTGGCCAATGCCCGGAATATAGGCCGTAACTTCCAGGCCATTAGAAAGACGGACCCTGGCGATTTTGCGCAGAGCTGAATTTGGTTTTTTTGGTGTAGTAGTAGTGACTTTAAGACAAACACCACGTTTAAATGGACTGCCTTGTGGCAGTTTACTTGAGCGTCGGTGTAAAGTATCTAGAACTGTCTGCAACGCCGGCGTCTTGGATTTTTTCTTGGCTGATTTTCTGCCTTTTCTAACTAACTGATTAATTGTCGGCATAAATACTAATTTTTAATTTTTAATTTTTAATTTTTTGTACTGCTCTAATTTATCATAAAATAAAAAAATGTCAACCCCGTAACAATCCTAAAAAAATTTACTAATTTGTAAAACAGAGCCGCGAAACGGCTTCGCCTTGCTTTGGTTCAAAGTTTTGAGAGTTTTTGCTGGGATTTGCTACAGGGTCAACCTTAAACACGTTTTTTAAATTTCAAATTAAACAAACAAATTCATTGTGGTAATAATTTTAAATAAAAACGCTAAAATTGGTAAAACGACCGCGCCGAAAATAAAATAAACAAAAAATAAAATTATTATCAGACCATAGGGCTCAAGTTGGGCTAAAAAAACTTGGCCGCGACAAGGTAGAAAGGCGGCTAAAATCCGCGAACCATCCAAGGGCGGAATCGGCATCAAGTTAAAAATCATCAGCAGTAAATTAAGATAAACAATCATGGAAAAAAGCGGCGTTAAGTTATTGAGAGGCATTAATCTAACTAAAAAACCAAATAACAATGCCAAAATCAAATTAGAGGCCGGCCCGGCTAGCGCCACTTTAGCCGCGCCATATTTCTGGTCAGATAAATTATAAAGGTTAAAGGGCACGGGCTTGGCCCAGCCAATAATAAAACCGGCCTTACTTATAAAAAGAAGCAATGGAATTATAATACTGCCAAATAAATCAATGTGCGGCAGAGGATTTAAGGTTAGACGGCCGGCGTATTTAGCGGTCGGATCGCCTAATCTATCCGCCATCCAGCCATGAGCGTATTCGTGAATGATGGCTGAGTAAATTAAAATTATCAGCAAAAATATATTTTCCATAATTATAAATTTGACACTTACCCTATATTATTTCAACAAAATCCTCTCTTGTCAATTTAAAAATAATATGGTAAGATTCTGCTTGTTATCATATTTTTTTAAAATCACAAGATTCTCAATATACTACTGTTAAAAAATAAGGTTGGAAATTCTAAATTCTAAATCCTAAACCCCGAACAATCCCTTCGGGATTTCACGGGGTAAACAATATTTAAATTATAAATCATAAATTCAAAACTGTTTGAAAAATTGGGATTTTGGATTTGGAATTTGTTTCGGATTTGGTGTTTGGAATTTGGGATTTTTGATTTATAATGCTGTGACTATTCATTAATTGATAAATTTTAATAATATCTTAGTATAATTCTAAATAACTTCCCAACTTTATGTCTAAAAAATGCGACATCTGTGGTCGAGGCGCAATTATTGTTATTTCCCGCAGCCATTCAATGATTGCTACTAAAAAGAAAAAATATCTCAATTTGCAAACCAAAAAAATCAACGGCAAAAGAATGAAAGTCTGCACTGCTTGCCTTAAGACCATGATTAAAAAGAAAGAAAAAGCAACGGCTTAAGTTGCTTTTTCTTTATAATTATATTAATGAATAATAATTTCGGGCTATAGTATAACGGCAGTACGTGCCCTTGGGGTGGGTATGGCGGCGGTTCAATTCCGCCTAGCCCGACCAATCTAAACATTGCGGATTTTGCGGGCAGTTGGTTTGCTCGCTCGCCCCGCCGGAGTTTATCCCGCACGGCGATGCGGGAGCGGGGCTTCGCTCGCATATTTCCTTATATTTTGGGATTAAATCAAACGGCTTTTGAAAATCGAAAATCAGTTTTCTGTCCAGCAGGCGGCGGTTCGGCGTGCAAAGCACGCAATAAACAAAATTTATTTTCAATTTTTTCCTTTCCGCCTTCGGCGGAACACGAAGCCAGTTTTTAATCCCGCGCTTTATGGCCAAAGGTGACTAACAACAAACTTATGGTTAAATACTTTCTCTACGCGAGAAAATCAACTGAAGACGAGGAACGGCAAGTGATGAGCATTGAAGCCCAGCTTGCAGAGTTGGCGGAGTTTGCCAAACGAGAAAATCTTGAAATCGTAGAAAAGTTTATCGAAAGTAAAAGCGCAAAGAAGCCGGGCCGAGAAATTTTCAACGAGATGATACAAAAAATTCACGACACAAAAGAGCCAGTCGGAATTTTGGCATGGCACCCCGACCGCTTGGCAAGAAACAGCGTTGACGGCGGACAAATAATTTACAGCATAGACATCGGCAAGATCGTTTCTTTGCGCTTTCCTACTTTTTGGTTTGAGCCAACTCCACAAGGGTTATTTATGCTTCAAGTCGCCTTTGGCCAATCAAAATATTATTCCGACAATTTGTCCGAGAATGTAAAGCGCGGGATTAGGCAAAAACTCAGGCGGGGCGAA
>JAGUWE010000053.1 GCA_020062525.1 Patescibacteria group bacterium
CGATTGATCAAATTTATAACAGTTCCCTTAATTTAATCAATTTAGCCAATCCTAAATTTTTTTATCCTTTGTTAATTTTGATTATCAGTTATTTAACAATTAATTTTTTTCAAAAACATAAGAAATTTCATGATTATTTTTTTCCATCTATTTTATTTGTAGTCATAATTAATTTTTTATTAGTTTTACCTTTTGCTTATCAATTGGCTCCGCGGCAGATCCTATCTTATCAACCACAGACTGTCAATTATATTTTAAAAAGTCCCGGCAAAGTTTTTACTTTTTTGCCGGGCTTTAGCGAATTTGATCGCTTAAGCACCGGCCGCAATCCAACGCCTTTTGACATTTTTATTTTTCAATCAGAGTTATTGGTTCCAAACATCAACACTTTTTACAAAATTAAAAGTGTTGATGGTTATAACAGTTTAATGTCTCACCGGCAGGCGGAAATTTTGGCCTTAATCGGCTCTGATCGGGCAGTCGCAGGAGCAAAACTAGCGGATTTAAGAATTCCTTTGTCTGACAAAATTCAGTTATTTCGCGAGCGGTTAAATTTACTTGATTTATTAGGCGTTAGATATCTTATCTCAGCTTATCCAATTGAAGACGAAAAACTGGAAAAAGTTTTAGAAGAAAAAGTTACTGATTATCAAATTCCTCTTTATCTTTACCAAAATAAAGAAAATCCGCCCGAGATTTATTTTGCTAAAGAAGTTATTCTTTTGGATTCCGGAAAAGAAAAAGAAAATTTTCAACGTCTTATTAAAGAAGACAATGATTTTAATCAAATAACTTTTATTGAATGTTCTTTTTGTAAAAAGGGAGGTGAGTCTTTGAACTCGGCCATTAAAATTATTAAAGAAGAAAACGGCTATTTAGAAATTAAAACTGGAAATCAGAGCGACAGTTGGTTAGTATTTGGTCAAAGTAATTTACCCGGCTGGCAAGTCAAGATTGACGGTAAAGATAGCCAGATTTATACAGCCAATTATTTATTTCAGGCGATTTTTGTTCCGGCGGGGAATCATGAAATAATTTTTAAATATAATCCTTTTAACTTAGCAAAAATTTTATGAATCATAAATTATTGGAAATTTTAGAACAATTAAAGCCAAAAAATATTTTGGTCATAGGCGATATTATTTTAGATAAATATCTTTTATGTTCTGTTGATCGCATCTCTCAAGAGGCGCCGGTGCCGGTTGCCTGGGTTAAGGACGAAGAAAATATCTTGGGAGGTGCGGCTAACGTGGCTAATAATCTAAAAGAATTGGGAATGTCTATTGAATTAATCGGCCAAATCGGCCAGGATAGATCAGCTAGAAAAATTAGTCAATTACTCAAAGAAAAAGATATTAAAGCCGATAAAATTATCAGCACTCAAGATTTTACCACTATTAAAAAATTAAGGGTCGTTTCCCAGAAGCAGCAATTAATTCGCCTTGATTATGAAAAAAATGAAGATTTAAAACCCGAATTGGAAGAGAAAATTTTAGAATATCTGGAAGAAAGTTTTCCTTCCTATGATCTGATTATTATTTCTGACTATGCTAAAGGTTTTATTACTAAAAATTTGGCTCAAACTCTTATTAGGGCGGCTAATGATTCGGCCAAAATTATCATTGCCGACCCAAAACCATCTCATATGGATTATTATAAAAATGTAAGTTTAATTACTCCCAATACCATTGAAGCCGAGGCAATTGTTGGGATTAAGGCCGAAAGCGCCGAGGCGGCTGAAGAGATTGTTAAAGCGCTCAATAGGGAATTAAATTGTGACGTCGTTCTCACTAGAGGTGCCCAGGGAATGTTAATTCTTGAAAGTAGGAAAATTTATTCTGTGCCGCCAAAGTCAAAAAAACAAGTTTATGACGTTACGGGAGCGGGGGATACCGTTCTAGCAACAATCGCGGCTTGTTTGGCTAACGGCATTGGTCTTAAGCAGTCCTGCGAATTAGCCTCGATAGCCGCCGACGTTGTTATTGAAAAATTTGGTACAGCTACGGTAAACATTGATGAAATAAAAAATTATTTCCAATTATGAAACAAAAAGCCATTTTCTTGGATCGCGACGGCACTATAATTAAAGATTTGGGCTATGTTTATCAAAAAGAAAAACTGGAGTTTTTAGAGTTGACTATCGAGGGTTTAAAAAAAATTCAAAATCTTGGCTACAAATTAATTATTATTACTAATCAATCAGGGGTGGGCAGAGGTTATTTCAACTTGACCGAAATGGAGCAATTTAATAATTTTTTATTGGAGAAATTAAAAGATAAGGATGTTTTAATTTCCGCAATTTATACTTGTCCCCATCACCCTGATGATAATTGTTTGTGTCGCAAGCCAAAAACTTTATTGGTTGAGAAAGCAGTCAAAGATTTTCAGATTGACACTAGCCAAAGCTTTTTTATTGGTGATGACGAAAAGGATATTTTGTGTGGTAAAAATTCTGGCTGCAAAACAGTCTGGCTTAAAAATAGCAAGTCTGCCGAAGTTAAGGCGGACCATAAGATTAATAATTTATGGGAATTTGCTGATTTATTATTTGAAAAACCCCGCCGCTGGCGGCGGTTGGGTTTTTCAAATAATAGGGGATCCAAGGGGGAATCCCCCTTGGGCGCAGTCCCGACGTAACGTCGGGACGAGCAGGGGGAGTTGGGAGGCCTGCCTGCCGGCAAGGCAGGGGTAAATTTTGCTTGGGTAAAATTTACCACCCCAGTTTATTAGATTAAAGTTTTAAGCAAATATTATGGAAGAAATTAATTGTTTGGTCTGTAAAAATAAAGCACAAATCCTGCCCTTTGGCGGTTATCAATATCAAGATAAAATTTATTCTCTGTATGGATGTTCCTTTTGCAAATTAAGATTTATTTGGCCCCAGCCGACTTCGGAAGAACTGGCCTCAACATATAACGATCTTTCTTATTGGCAGAGTGGTGATTTTGCCGGCGATAAAACAAACTGCGAACTTTATAGAAAACAATACAGGAAAGATGCTCAAAAGATAATTAAAATCGCAAAAAGATTTAATATCTTGCCTGAGAAATTTTTAGAAATTGGTTGTGCTCAGGGGGATTTACTTTTGGAATTAAAATCTTATTTTAAAAGTGTGATTGGAGTCGATATTTCCGAGTTGATGATAGAGCTAGCTAAGAAAAAAGGATTGGAGGTTTACGCCGGTGAAATCGAAAAAATAAATTTACCCTCGGACTTTACTTGCGTTTATCTCGGCGATCTGGTTGAACATTTGCCCGATCCGGTTTCTTTCTTTGGCCATTTAAAAAAGATTATCAAAGATAAATCCCTGGTAATTATTGAGATCCCGCTTACTTATAATGTTTATCCGGCCAATCTTTTTTTGGCCCCTTTAATTTCTTTAAAAAATTTTTTAAAAGGAAAGACTTTTAAACCGCGGAGTTTATATTTTTTTAGCAAAACTCAGAGGGAAAAGAATAAAAAAATAGAGCACCCGCCCTATCATTTGCTTGAATTTACGCCGCGCTCAGCAAGAGCATTTTTTAATTTAATTAGCTGGCAAGTGGTTTATGATAAAGTTTATGTGGGATGGCCCAAGCGAAAATATTATAAATTAAAAAATTGGCACTTGCTTGGCCTGCAAATTATTTTTTCTTTTATCACGAAATATGCCCCCCTTTTTGATTTAGGCGATAGAATGACCATTGTTATTAGACCAATTAAAAAATAATATGCCTGATTTTTTAAACAAAATAAAAAGTTTGGCTGAATTAGAGAAAATTGTGACTGAACTTAAAAAACAAGGTAAAAGCATTATTACCACTAATGGTTGCTACGATATTTTGCATCTTGGCCACATTTTAAGTTTAAATGAATCTAAGGAGCAAGGTGATATTTTAATTGTTGGTCTTAATTCTGATCAATCAGTAAAAAAAATAAAAGGGTCTATACGACCTATCAACGGCCAAGAAGACCGAGCTAAAACTCTTGCCGCTTTAGAATTTGTTGATTATGTTTTTATTTTTAACGAGGAAACCCCGATAGAATTTTTAAAAATTCTAAAACCCAATATTCACACCAATAGTATCGATTATGGCTATGATTGCATTGAGGCTTCAACAATTAAGGCTGGTGGAGGTAAGATTTATCTTTTAAAAAAATATCCCGGCTATTCCACCTCTGATTTAATAAAAAGAATAAAAAAATGATTTAGAATTATGTTTTCATTAAAAGTATTAAAGGAAAGAATTCAAAGATTTTATCCTTACGATAATTGTTCTTTATTAATGAAATTAAAGGTCGTCTCAAGAGCTGCAATGATCAAATTTTTTAATAATTTTGTCTATTCTGATATTAGTCTGGTAGAATATATGAAAAAGTTTAAGGGATTGAGCAGTGATAAAGAATTTTTAGCTAGTTACGATGCCTCTCATGAAGGTTTTGAAGAATTATGGAACTCAAAACCCAGAGAGACCCAAGAACAAATAGTATTATTTCTTGCTATTCTAAAACTCCAAATTTAAAAATTTTAGATTATGGTTGTGGTTGCGGTATTTACGGTCATTATTTGTATAAAAAAGGCTATCGAGACATTACCTTGGCAGACATAGAGAGTAGCACTTTTCAATTTGTCCAGAAGGCCTTTGGGGAAAATTTTAAATATATCAAAATTGATAATCCTAACCCATTAAACGAAATTTATGATGTGATACTTTTGATTGATTGTTTAGCTCACGCTTTTAATCCATTTGAAATAATAAAACATGTCTTTAATCATCTAAAAAAAGTGGATTATTGATTATTTATTATGAAAAAGATGTAGGATTAACACATTTAACCCAAGCTGCTGAGCAGCGCCAAGAAGTAATGAATTATATTTATAATAGTCAATGTCTTAAAAAGGATGAGGTTTTTATTAAAATTTGATTTTATGAAAATTTTTATTTTAAATCCTAAGGTTGAAGGTTCGGAAAGGGATTTAATTTTTTCTCCGCGAAGAAGACAGCCCTTATCTTTAGCTTACATTGCCAGTTTATTAAAAGGTGATTATCAAATTAAATTATTAGACGCTAATGCTTTGGATTTAAAGGCTGAGCAAGTTTTAACCGAGATTGAAAAATTTCAGCCAGATGCTTTGATTTTAACTTCAGCCGCTGATGATCGTTGGGAATGTCCTCACCCTAAAATAGATTCGGTTTTTAAAATTATTAATCAAGCCCGAATCACTAATACAATTTTAATTGGTCCCCATGGCTCCTTAACCCCGGATTGGGTTTTTCAAAAATGCGAGGTCAAATTCATTATCCGGGGAGAGCCGGAATTAACTGTCAAAAAGTTAATTGACATTTTAGCAGGGGGTCTTTTTTGGCAAGATTTAGCCGGTATTTCTTATCGGGAAGGCAGTAAGGTTTTTCATAATGTTGATGCCTCGCGCATTGAAAATTTAGACGAATTGCCTCTACCTGTTTATGAAATGTTGCCGATGGAAAAATATAATTATTCTTTTTCTGACCTACCACAGCCGTTTAGTATTATGGTGACTTCGCGGGGCTGTCCTTTCCAATGTAGTTACTGTCTAAAGGTTATGTCGGCCGGAAAATATATAGCCAGAAATCCCCGGTCAGTCGTGGCCGAAATGAAATATCTTAAAGAGAGATTTTCTATTAGGTCAATTTTTTTTCAGGATTGGGAATTTATGATTGATAAAGAAAGAGTGAGGCAAATCTGTCAGTTAATTTTGGAAAATAATCTTAAGATTATCTGGGGTTGCAATGGCCGAGCTAATGACATAGATGAGAATTTAGTAAGAATAATGAAGGAGGCGGGTTGCGTTCGCATTAATATTGGTTTTGAATCAGGTAGTCAAAAGATATTGAATCAAGCTCAGAAAAAGATAAAGATAAGTGACTTAGAAAAAGCGATTAAAATCTGTCGGGACAATCAAATTAAAATCGGCATGTATGCCTTACTAAATTTACCGGGTGAAAATAGATTTACCCTAAAAGAAACAGTCAAGTTTTTAACTCGTAATAAAATTAGTTCAATGAATTTTAATTTGCCTATCCCTTATTTTGGCACGCCTTTATTCTCCTTGATAAAAAATTTTTCTTCCGTCGATTGGAATAATTTAGAAAATTTTGCTGGTAGAGTTGAAGTTGGATTCAATCCTTTTTGGGCAAGGTTTTTACTCAGACATTATATTTTTCAGTCTAAACTAGGCTATTTTTATTTCCTGGGGCCAGCTTTTTACAAGGAGATTTTTAAAAAAATCAAAAGATTGCTATGAAATTTTTTAATCGGGCCAGAAGCTACACAGAAAGCTTTTTTTGGCTAATTTCAACTTTTTTACTTGCGCCTTTTTTTTATCTATTAATTTTTTTAAGAAAAAATGAAGAAAGGCAGTTAAAAATTTTAGTAATTCAGACGGCCAAAATTGGCGACTTAGTTTGCACTACGCCAATTTTTCGCGCTATCAAAGAAAAATATCCGCAGGTATTTCTGTTTCTTTTGGCAACCAGTAAAACTAAGGGAATGGTGGAGGCCAATCATTTTATTGATGAGATAATATTGATTGATCAAGATCGTTTTCGGGGGATCGGCGGCCGCCTTAGGCTAATCAAAGAGATTCGCCGGAAGCATTTTTTCTGGTCAATTAATGTTTTGCCCGGAATTTTTCTTAATATTATTTCTTTTTGGGCATTTGTTCCAAATCGTATTTTAACTACCAGTAAATACTTAGGCGAAACGGTTAGATTATTATCAATTTTTAGTAATTATCGTTTAGAATATCCTCGGCATACTCTGTCAACCGCTCATTATCTAAATTTATTAAGATTTCTTGACGTAAATGAGGCAAGAAAATACCAGCGAGAGATTTTTATTGAAAAAATTGCCGAAGAAAAAGCCGACAGATTTTTAAAAGAAAATAATCTTTCCTTAAACGACTTGCTTATCGGAATATGTCTTACCGCTGGTAATAAGATTAAGCAGTGGCCACAAGATAAATTTGCCGAATTGGTCAAAAGATTAATCACAGAGCTCAAAGCAAAAATTATTTTTATTGGTGGGCCTCAAGATAAAGAAATAATAAATTTTGTCAATCATAAAATAGCTGATCTTGGCCTTGATAGCAGCAATTATTTTTCCTTACAAGAATTACCAGCTCTACTTAAAAGATTAAAACTTTTAATTAGTGTTGATAGCGGACCACTTTACATAGCAAGCGCGGTTGGCACCCCTGTCGTTGATATAGCCGGCCCAATTGATATTTACGAACAGCCGCCTCTAGGAGAAAAATGTCTTATTATTCAAAAAGATTTACCTTGCATACCTTGTTCTTTTATGATTCCTCCTGCTCGGCGGTGCCAAATGGGCGATCGGCGTTGCCTTAAGCAGATTAGCGCCGAAGAGGTTTTTAAAGAAGTTAAAAAATTTTTAAATCAGCTTTATGGTCATTGATTTTGCTAAAAAGAAAATCAAAAATTTTTGGCAAATCAGATTTGTCAAGGATACAGCTATTCTGCAGACAAGCACGGTTTTAAATACCGGGCTCTCAATTTTTGCTTCAATTATTTTGGCCAGGATTCTTTTGCCGGAATTATACGGCCAGTATGCGTTAATTTTTGCCTTAGTAGGGCTACTTAGTATGCCTATGGATTGGGGAGTGGGCTATGGCACTACCACGCTTTTAGCCGAGGCTTACACCAAAGCCGATAAGAAAAAAATAAAGGATGTCATAACTTATTTTATTCAGACAACCCTTATTATCTCTTTAATTATTGGTAGTTTAGCTTTTATTTTTGCTCCGCGCCTTGGCACTTATCTTTATCACAGCAGTCAGATCGGCCATTTCACAAGATTGATTTTAGTGGCTCTCATCCTCGGCAATTTTTTTACTTTATTGGGCATTGTTTTGCAAGTCATGAGAAGAATCAAGGAATTGGCGATTTTGGAAAATTTTAATAAATTGGCTTATTTTATTTTTCCCGTGGCTTTGGTTTTATTGCATTTTGGTCTTTTAGGCGTGGTTCTTGGCCATTTATTGTCCTCAACTTTATTTTTTGCCATTTCACTTTTTCTTTATTATTTGTTGAGCAAAAAGATTGATTTGTTGCCCGGCTTGAAAGAAATATTTTTTAATCTTTTTCGGCTAAAATCAAGTTATTATCTAAAATTTGGTCTTTTAATTGCTTTTGAAAAAAATTTATCTAAACTTTACACTTTAATTCCTTTGACTTTTTTGGGTATGTTTGCGGCAACACAGGAAGTCGGCTTTTATAAAATTGCTTATAGTTATATGTCTATCCCAATTGTAATTTTGGGCCCAATTTCTCGTCTGTTGATGGTGCAACTGCCAAAAGACAAAACAGAAGATTTTAAAAGATTGAGAACGAATTTTAAAAAAGTAACTCTTTATACAGGATTAATTTCCATCTTATTAGTTACTCCTTTTATTTTTTTAGCTCCTTTGGCTGTTAAGTTTTTTTACGGTTCGGCCTACTTGCCGGTTGCCGGCTTAACCACTTTTTTGGCTTTTTATACCATCGCTAACGGTTTTGCCGTCGGGATTTCGCCAATCTATCGGACTTTGCATAAAATGAAATTAAGCATCAAACTCCATTTAATCATCTTACTTTTTAACGCCCCTTTAGCTTTTTGGCTGATAAAAAGTTATCATGCCCAAGGCGCTATTTGGGCCACGGTGATTTTGAACGTCACCCCAGTCATAATTTTTTTAATGGTAATAGCTTTTCTTTTTAAA
>JAGUWE010000102.1 GCA_020062525.1 Patescibacteria group bacterium
CTGGTGCGGGGGAAAGGGGTCTGGGGAAAACGCCCCGAAGGAGTCGCCGAAAGCGACCCTACGGGGTAAAAATTCCCGCCCCGCCTCCGCTCCAATTGCCGCTTCGCGGCGAACGAAATTAAATTTAAAGCATATGAACAAAAAATTTCTATTCATTATTATAATTATTATTGTAATTCTAATAGTTGTATTTTTAACATCTAAAAAATCGCCGCCAGCGCAACTTACATCCATTCGTATTGGTTGGCAAACTGCCTGGGTTCCTCAAGCCCAACTTGCCCAAATTTTGAAACATACTGATATATTAGAACGAAATAACTTGAAAGGTGAATTTAAAGGATTTAATTACGGAGGGCCATTAAGTGAAGCTGCTTTAGCCGGCGAGGTTGATGTGGCCTTTGTTGGAGACTTTCCGGCCATTATTTTATTGGCTAAAACTGAAGGTTGGAGCATTATTGGTCGTCTTAATGATTTTAGAAACGGAATTATAGTTCCCAAAAATTCTCCTATCCAATCTATTCGTGATTTGAAAGGAAAAACAATAGCTATTCCGTTTGGTTCAGGACCCCACGCCCGTCTTATGAATTGGATTGAAGAAAATGGTTATAATCCTGCCGAGTTTAATATAAAAAATCTAGATATTCTGGAACAGTCCAATATTATTCAAAAGGGCTCTCTTGAAAGTTGGGGAGATATTGACGCTTTTGCTACCTGGGATCCAACCATCGCTTTATTTGAAGAGAATGGTAAAGCAAGGGTCCTACAAATGTTTAATCCTGTTGGAGTAATAGTGATGTCAAATAATTTTATCAATCAACACGAAATTGCCGCTAAAAATTTTCTTAAAGCATTTATAGAAGGATATTTTTATTATGCCCAAAATCAACAACAAGCTAATCAATGGTTTGCCGATGAAACTAAATTTACTCATCCTTTTTCCACTATAGACAAAATGGTTTCTCTCGAGAAAAATCTTTTAGCAAAAAGCGTCAACGATGTGGATATTAAACTTTATGATTCTCATCTTGCAAATATGCAAGCTTTAGCCGAGGGCGCAGAAAAAAATGGATTGATTCCTAAAGCACCCTGGCTTAGCCAACGAACAAATCAAGAATTATTTGAAGATGCACTTAAAAATTTAGATAAGTCATTCAATCCCGAAGAAGTCAAACTAAAATGAAATCTATTATTTTAAAACTTATTATACCAATTATTTTTATTCTGGCGTGGCAATTATTTTTTTCTTTTGGTATTTGGTCCTCTGAAATTCTACCTCCTCCTGCTAAAATTTTTGTAACTTTTTTTAACTTTTTTGCCGATGGATCTATTATTGATGATGTATTGGCGAGTGTTAAACGCGTATTTATCGGCTTCCTGTTAGCTTCAACAGGCGGAATTATTGTGGGAGTTTTGTTTGGATATTCAAGTATAATGAAATCGCTCTTTTCACCCCTTCTGGAAGTTATTCGTCCAATTCCACCCATTGCTTGGATTCCTCTGGCAGTGTTGTGGTTTGGTCTTGGCGATCAACCGGCATATTTCTTAGTATTTCTTGGCGCATTCTTCCCTATTATGACCAATGTTTATTTTGGAGTAACTTCTGTAGAAGAAATACATAAACGAGCGGCCTTAAGTCTTGGAGCAAAAAAGAAAGAATTTATCACTGATATACTTATACCATCAGCACTACCTTCCATATTCGCCGGTCTCAAGATAGGATTAGGGATTAGCTGGTTTATGGTTATCACATCAGAGTTAGTCGGCGCGCAATCAGGATTGGGATATTCTATACAGCTTAATCGTCTTCTTCTTCAAACAGATAAGGTTATTGCGATAATGGTTCTTATTGGCGTTCTCGGTTTGTTGATGGCCAAAGGTATGAAACTTCTGGAACGCTGGTTGATACCGTGGAAACTTGTTGAATAACTTTTGACTATGTCTAAAAAAATATTACTTAGTAATGTTTCTAAAACCTTTACTAACAAAAACGGGCAAATAAAAGCGCTTCATAGGGTCTCTTTCGAAATTAATGAATCAGAATTGTTATGTGTTGTAGGACCATCTGGTTGCGGCAAAACTACTATCATAAGTCTTATAGCAGGATTTATATTCCCAGATGAAGGAGAAGTTGTTGTTGATGGTATAACTGTACAGGGTCCAAATTTCGAACGACCGGTCGTATTTCAGGAAGATGCACTTTTCCCGTGGAAAACTGTTAAAGAAAATATTGAATTTGGACTTAAGTGCAGAAATCACGATACTAAGTTTTATGAATCCCAAGCAAAAGAATTTATTAGAAAGATGCGACTTATAGGATTTGAGAATCGATTCCCTAGCGAATTATCAGTGGGAATGAAGCAAAGAGTCGGAATTGCCCGTGCCTTAATTCTACAACCAAAAGTGGTACTAATGGATGAGCCGTTTGGTTCCTTAGACCAGCAAACCCGTTATATTATACAGGAAGAATTACTGCAACTTCATTCTGATTTTAAGCCAACAGTTGTCTTTGTAAGTCACGATATCGAGGAATCCATTTTTTTGGGTGATAGAATTGTATTACTATCTAAAAGACCCGGAACCGTAAAATTAGTTTTCAAAGTGCCATTTTCTCGACCTCGTTCACCTGAAATTAGAAATTCGTCAGATTTTATTGAGCTTCGACATTCTATTTGGCATAATTTACGAGAAGAGGTCGAGTGATATTTTTGAGTTCGCCGCGAAGCAGCAATTGGAGCGGAGGCGGGGCGGGAATTTTTACCCCGTAGGGTCGCTTTCGGCGACTCCTTCGGGGCGTTTTCCCCAGACCCCTTTCCCCCGCACCAG
>JAGUWE010000117.1 GCA_020062525.1 Patescibacteria group bacterium
AGCGCAATGACTAAAGCGTAAATGGCGATAGCTTCAGTGAAAGCCAATCCTAAAATCATCATAGTTTGAATTTTGCCAGTTGCTTCGGGGTTGCGACCAATTGCCTCTAGGGCTTTAGCAACAAGAAGGCCAAGTCCGATGCCCGGGCCAATAGCGCCCAAACCCATAGCCAAAGCGGCGCCCAAGGATTTCATAGCCTCGGCATTATTAACAACTGCTTCAGCCACTGTTTTTGTTTCTTGTAATGCCATAAAATTTAATGCTTAATAATAATTAATTAAAAAAATAATAAATTCACTAATGCTGCGTCTCTGTCACGGCTATTTTTAAAAAAACTAAAGTCAACATTGAAAAAACCAGTGCCTGAATAAAACCAACAAAAATTTCCAGCAGCAAAAATGGCAAGGGAACTAAATAAGGAACAAGTGTCAACATCACGATTAAAAGCACTTCACCGGCAAAAATATTGCCAAAAAGTCGGAAAGAAAAAGAAACAATCTTTGCCACTTCACTAATTAATTCTAAAATGCCGACGAAAGTTCCGATAAAATAGGGTTTATAAAAAGGACTGACAAAAAACTTTTTAACATAGCGAGTCAATCCGATGGCCGTAATGCCCATTACTTGAATGGTAATGACAGACACTAAAGCTAAAGCTAAAGTGACATTCAGATCAGCTGAAGCACTACGCAAAAAAGGAATGATAACTTTTTTTCCTTCATGGAACTGAACAAGACCGATTGTCCCTAATCCCGGGATAAGCTCTATCCAGTTGGACAATATCACAAAAATAAAAATTGTGGTTACTAGGGGAAAAAATTTTTCTGTCTGTTTTCTATCTTGAGTGACACTATTAACTAAATTTAAAATACTTTCCACTGTATATTCAACTACATTTTGTACTCCCTGGGGAATAAGTGCAAGCCGTTTTTTAATTAAAAAGGAAATACTCAAAATAAAAACACCTAAAGCAATGGTTACTACCAAAGTGTTGGTAATAGGAAATGTTCTGATGTAAAAAAGCGGTTCAGCCGCTAAAGATATTTCCATAAATTTACTGATTTTTATTGATGATGGACATTACTTTCCGATAAACAATAATTGAGGTGATAATAATTGAAAAAACAATCCCGCTAAGTAAAAACAAGGGCGAAGTAGCAAATTTTTTGTCTAAAAAGCGGCCAACTAAAGCAAAAATTACCAGCGGTAGAGTTATTGAATAACCCAACTCCCAGGCAAAGCTAAGCGCCGACCAATTGTCAGATTTTTTTTCTTTTTCCATACCTCATAGGAAACTAAAATTGAATTAATTTTTCTATTCTCAGTATTTTGGACATTTATACATACTAACACTCAAGACCAAAAAGGTCAAGGGCGTTTTGAGTTGTCACCCTAGCTACTTCTTCAAGTTTTAAATTTTTAATTTCGGCGAGGCGTCTGGCTACATATTCAACATAGAGCGGTTCGTTGCGACTGCCGCGAAAAGGTATCGGTGCTAAATAGGGGCAATCGGTCTCAACTAAAATTTTCTCAATGGGTGTGTTAATTATTACTTTATTATAGCTCTCAGAATAAGTAATGACGCCAGTAAAAGAAAGAAAAAAACCCATCTCTAAATATTTCTCGGCCTGCGACCAAGAGCCAGAAAAACAATGAACTACACCCTTGAGGCGGGAATTATGAAGCATAAAGTAAGAATTAAGGATTTCAATTAAATCATTATGCGCTTCCCGGCAATGTATTATCACCGGCTTTCCTAACTCTCGCGCTAAATCTAACTGCTTTAAAAAAACTTCTCTTTGTAATTTTTTTATATTTTTAATTTTTTCATTGTCATTTTGCATTTTGATTTTTAAATTTTGATTTTTTATATGGTAATAATCCAACCCGGCCTCGCCAATGGCCACAACTTTTGGGTTCTGGGCTAATTCTTTATATTTATCATAATCAAATTCTTCAGCGCGCGTGGCAAATTCTATTTCTTCTTCCGGATCCTGATAAGTTGAGGAAGAAAGATGGATTGGATGAAGTCCGATGGCAGCATAAACGCCTTGACCATAGCGATTGGATATCTCTATAGCCCGGCGGCTGGTGGTAAATTGCGAGCCAATATTAATAATAAGCACCTCGTTTTCCAGTGCTCTTTTAATGACTTGCTCCACATCATTTTTAAAAGCGGCAAAATTAAGATGAGCGTGAGTGTCTATCAACATAAACTTAGCAAATCCCAATGTCAAATCAAGTTCAAAATCCAAAATCCAAATTATTGCTTTTTTTGTCATTGGGATTTGGGATTTGATTTGACATTTTGATTTAGGATTTGGGATTTTTTAAATTATTGCTTTTATCTTCTTTATCATTTCCGGCAGCAACGGCCAAAGGGGAAAAATAAATTTAGCGATCAGTGGAGCGTATCTTGATTGTCTGAGCAACTCATCGATTTGTGGATTTAAAGAATAACGACTCAAAAGAAAAATTAAGACCGACAAAATTAACAAGGCCTCAATCACACCTAAAAATAAACCGGCGAGACGGTTTAAGGTTTTAGTAAAAGGAATGATGGACAAAATCTTAAACAAGTGATCCAAAAGTTTAAAAATCAAACTGACAATTTTACCGGTAACGAGAAATATCACGATAAAAGCTAAAACGCGCGACCAAATCGCTGGCATTTGCAAATAAGCAGTGAACCAGCCAGCCACTATTTCATAATAACGGCCAGCTAACCAAACACCAATAACAAGACCAAAGAAACTACCGATCAAACGAATAAAACCCAAAGTGAAACCAATAATGATAAAAAGGCCTAAAAAGCCCAGAATGAAAAGGTCAAAAGTAGGCATATGATTAAAGTTAATTTCTAATTTCTAATTACTAATTACTAAAAAAATTATTTAACCCTGGGAAATAAAATTTCGCCTTTTTGGATTTTTGTTTCTTCTTTCAAGCCGCCCCAAAGAAAGGCCTTGGCAAAACTTCTTTCTTTTTCTTTGGTCGGCTCAAGACCGAGTTGAGTAAAAATTCTATCGGCTGTTTCGGGCAGAAAAGGAATCAAATACCAAGCCAAAAGACGCAGGGCCTCCAGCAAAATTGATAAGTGTTTCTTTGCTTCCGCACCTTCTAATTTATAAACCTTATTTTTTTCAATGTAATTATCAAGATCTTTGCCAAAATCAATTATTGTTGTTAGGGCTTGATCCAGTTTTAAATCAACCATCAACTTCTGATACTGGTTTTTAATTTCCAGCTCTTTCGGCATTATTTTATTAATCTTTGGAAGTTTACCTGCCAATTTTTTTTCAGTCATCGTTAAAACCCGAGCTACTAAATTGCCTAATCCATTGGCTAAATCCGCGTTGTATTTTTCATCAAATTTTTGCCAACTGATATCGCCATCCTGGCCAAAAGGCGTAGCGCTTAAAAGTAAATACTTAGTGGCATCAGCTCCGTATCTTTTAACCAAATCTCTCGGCGCGATAACATTGCCCAAGGACTTGCTCATTTTTTGGCCATCAATCAAAAAGAAACCGTGAACAAATAATAATTTAGGTAAAGGCAACCCCAATGATAATAGCATTGCTGGCCAAATAGTGGCATGAACCCGCAAGATATCTTTGCCTATTAATTGAACATCGGGCGGCCAGAAAGTTAAAAATCCCTCTCTGGCTCTCACTTTTGAAAAGGGAGAGAAATTTTCCCCCTTTTCTGAAGGAGGATTAAGGGGGATTTCTCCATTCCAACCAAGTCCGGTTAGATAATTTAGAAACGCATCGGCCCAGACATAAGTTGTTTGGCTTTTGTCCCAAGGCAAAGGAATGCCCCAGCTGATATATTGGCGGGAAAAAGAAATATCTTGTAAACCTTCGTTTTGATAAAAGTTAATTATTTCGTTTTTTCTGACGGCTGGTAAAATTTTTAATTTGTCGGTTTTGATTAATTTTAAAAGCTCGGCCTGATATTTGGATAAACGAAAAAGATAACACTGCTCAGTCATCTTTTCCGGCACT
>JAGUWE010000103.1 GCA_020062525.1 Patescibacteria group bacterium
TTACTCCAAATGCACCGCCTTTTGAAAAGTGCTAACCTTCTCTAAAAGCAAAGGAAACCTCCTAATATCCGGGCTTTGAGTTAAAACTTTTTCCACTTGTTCTTTGGCTAAATTAATTAGTTGATAATCAAAAAGATTGGCAATTTTAAAATAATCAATCATGCCCGACTGACGGGTGCCATAAATTTCACCCGGCCCACGAAATTCAAGATCTTTCTCGGCTAAACTAAAACCATCTTCGGACTTAATTAAGGCCTGAAGTCGCAAAATACTTTGGAAACTTTCAGCTTGGCTAAATAGAAAACAGTATGATTGATGTTTGCTTCTGCCAACTCGGCCGCGAAATTGATGAAGTTGGGCCAAACCAAAACGTTCAGCATCTTCAATCATCATCACGGTCGCATTTGGCACATCAATGCCAACCTCCACTACTGAAGTGCTAACCAAAATATTAATCTTATTGGCTAAAAAGTCAGTCATAATTCTCTCGCGCTCCTGGGCTTTCAGTCGGCCATGTAAATAAGAAATTTGCAAATCTGGAAAAATATCTTTTTTAAGACGTTGGTATTCTTCTTTAACTGATTTAACGCCCAATTTATCAGACGGATCAATCAAAGGACAAATAACAAAAATTTGCCGGCCACGGCGGATTTGTTCTTTAATAAATTGATAGGCCTTTGGCCGCTGGGTTGGTTGAATTACCCGCGTTAAAATTTTTTTTCTGCCCTTGGGTAACTCTTTGATAATTGAAATATCTAAATCACCATAAAAAACCAAAGTTAAGGTTCGCGGTATGGGAGTGGCGGTCATTGATAATAAATGAGGCATTAAATTATGAACGCCTGACTTTTCGCGCAGTAGTCGGCGTTGATTGACACCAAAACGATGTTGCTCATCAACGATCGCCAATGTTAAATTTTTAAAGTGAACTTTTTCAGCAATCAAGGCGTGAGTGCCAATAATTATATCGACCTCACCGGCAGCAATTTTTTTTAGCATCTCCCCTTTAGTAAGTTTTTCTGGCGCTAAAAAAATTTGACTTCTGGTCAATAGCCCAACTTTAACTTTTTGCCTTCTTAATAACTTACTAATTGATTGATAGTGTTGACGGGCTAAAATTTCCGTTGGCGCCATAAAAGCAGCTTGGCCGCCACAAACTACGGCGTTAAGCATAGCCATCACTGCGACTACGGTTTTACCAGAACCAACTTCACCTTCAAGCAAACGATTTGTTGGCCGGTTCCGAGCTAAGTCCTTTAAAATCTGCCAAGCCGCCTTTCTTTGATCATTAGTAAGTTTAAAGGGCAGACCTTGAACAAAATTTTTAATAATTTCTTCTTGAAAAGGAAGTGGTTGGGCTGGTAATTTCGCTAAATTTTGTTTTAAAAATTTAACGGCTAACTGAACAATGAATAACTCATCAAACTTAAGCCGTTTTTGGGCTTTTTGTAATTCTTCTTGGCTTTGGGGAAAATGAATCCCCTGGCAGGCCTTAGACAAATCAATTAAACCTAACTCACGTTTGATCTGCCAAGGAAGATGTTCTGGTAGTTTTTTTATTAAAGGAAAAGCCAACCGAACCAAATAACGAATTTGTTTTGAGGTTAAATTGCCAGTAGTACTATAAACCGGCACTAATCTTGCTGTATGAGTGGTTGCGAGGCCTTTAACTTTTTCATAATTGGGACTGGAAAACTGAAGACCATAATAATCTTCAACTTTGCCAGCCAAATATATTTCATCTCCAACCTTGAGAATCTTACCAATGTATGGTTGGCCAAACCAGACCGCTTTAATTGAACCGGTCTCATCTGAAACAATGGCTTCAGTAATCAGTTTCCGCCGGAAACTTCTTTTGGTTTGAATTAAATCAACTTTTACCTTAACAGTGGCAATCATCCTTTCCTGAAGTGCAACGATTGTTAAAATTTTAGAAAAATCATCATAGCGAAAAGGGAAATGAAAAACGAGATCACGAACAGTCTCAACTTTTAATTTCTTAAGTTGCCCAGTTAACTTTTTAGCAATTGGTGACAATTGTGAAACTGAACTCTCTAAAATAAGCATATTTTAAAAAAATTTCTAATTCCTAATTTTGCATTTTGATTTTTGATTTTTGATTTTCTTTTGTGCGTCCGGCAGGATTTGAACCTGCGATCTTGAGATCCGCAATCTCACGCTCTATCCGGGCTGAGCTACGGACGCCTAAAACTACCTCTTAATTAAACAAAAAAATCCTTTAATGGTCAAAGGAAGAAATCTCCCCCTCGCCCCTCTTTTTCAAAGAGGGGAACTTGTTTTTTCCCTCCTTTGAAAAAGGAGGGTTGGGGAGGATTTAGATTTTAAAAATCCTGGCTAAAAAATCAGAAAGCGGTTCGTTTTCTCGCTCCAAATTTTCTGTTAAATATTCCGAAAGCAAATTTCTCACCTCGTTGGGATTCTGGTTTTCTAAAGGAATAGTTAATCGCGGCCGAAAAGAACCCTTAAATTCTAAATAGAGATTTTTCGCTTCTGGCGGTCGGTAAATAATAGCAAAATTTCTGAAATCAGCATATTCATAAAAAGTATTATTTAAAACAATTCCATCTTCGGTAATTTTAATTTCCATCTCCCGCGGCTCACTACGGTGATGCATTGTTAAAAAAACCGCGCTCATAATAATGATAATAGCAAACAAAACATTGTTAGTTTTGTAACTATAAATTAAAAGTAGTCCTATTACCCCAATCAATCCAATGTACCAAAAAACTCCTCTTTGATATTGTTGATATTCAGGAAAGGACCAGTTTATTAAGGTTTGGCCGAAATCAGCGACTTGATTGTTGGTTTTATTTTCCATAATTTTGTAAAAAATTTCTGGCGGAAGGGGAGGATATCCTTCGCAAAAACTAAAGTTTTCGCTTCGGACTACCTACTCTCCCTTCCCTAAAATCCTTCACTAAAGCTACGGAAACAA
>JAGUWE010000050.1 GCA_020062525.1 Patescibacteria group bacterium
AATTCTAAAAAAATTGATTTTTTATTGCCGAGTTTGTGCCATAACTCCTCGGCTAAATGCGGGGCAAAAGGCGCCAAAAGTTTGGCTAAAACTAGAATAACGTCTTGGCCAATTTCTTTTTTGACAGCTAAACAATCCTGCAGGGCATTGACATATTCCATAATGGCGGCAATGGCGGTATTGAATTTTAATCGCTCCAAATCCTCGCCGACTCTTTTGATCGTCCGATTCATTACCTTTAAACATTCGTTATTTTTTGTTTTTGGCCTTTCTCTCTTAATAATTTCTTCAACCAATGACCAAATTCGCTTAACAAAACGAAACATCCCAGCTAAGCCAGCGTCTCGCCAGTCCCCGCCTTGGCGCACATCACCCAAAAACATAAGATATAACCGGACGCTGTCGGCCCCATATTTTTCAATATATTCATCGGGATTAACAATGTTGCCTTTTGACTTACTTATTTTTGCTCCTTCTCTAATCAGAAGACCATGAGCAAAAAATCTTTTGTAGGGCTCTTCCTCTTTTAGATAACCCAAATCAGACAGAACCATTGCCACAAAACGAGAATATAAAAGATGAAGTACAGTATGCTCTTTGCCGCCAATATACATATTAACCGGCAGCCATTTAGCCAGCCGTTTTTTATCAAGCGCCCGGTCGGCAAATTCTGTGCCAGGATAACGCAAAAAATACCAGCTGGAATCAACAAAAGGATCAGAAACATCGGTCTCTCGCCTGGCCGGCTCATCGCATTTGGGACAAGTGGTCTTAACAAAATCTTTAATTTTATTAAGTGGGCCTTTGCCCGAACCATCGGGCAAAAAATCAGCAAGTTCGGGTAAAAGCACTGGCAAGTCCTCTTCTGCTACCGGCTGCCAGCCGCATCTCGGACAATCAATCATCGGAATCGGTGGACCCCAGTAACGCTGACGGCTGACGCACCAATCGCGAAGTTTATAATTTATTTTCTTGCCGCCCAAATTATTTTTTTCTAACCACTTGGTCATCTGACCTCTCGCCTTCTCTGAAGTCAAATCACTAAACTGACCAGAATCAACCAAAATTCCATCTTCAACAAAAGCACTCTCTGATAAATCTTTTTTAATTTTTGAATTGTCATTTTGATTTTTGATTTTTGATTTTTGATTTTTTTTGTTATCTTTAGAAATAATAACTTCTTTTATCAGCAAATTGTATTTTTTCGCAAATTCAAAATCTCTTTCATCATGAGCGGGCACCGCCATCACCGCTCCGGTGCCGTAGTGGCCTAAAACGTAATCAGCCACAAAAATCAGTATCTCTTTTTTAGTAAAAGGATTAACAGCTTTCACACCTTTTAATTCAACGCCGATTTTTTCTTTGGCCAAATCCGTTCTTTGCAATTCCGACTTCTTTTTCGCCTGCTCAACATATTTATTGACTTCGTCAATATTTTTGATTTTTGATTTTTGATTTTTGATTTTGAGGAGCGAAGCGACGATTGGATGCTCCGGCGCCACTACTAAATAAGTGCAGCCAAAAATCGTATCCACCCTGGTCGTAAAAACTTCAATAAATTGTTCTGAATTTTGAATTTTGTCTCCCTCCGGGAGATGTCCCGCAGGGACAAATTTGTAATTTGTTTGGGATTTGGGATTTGGGATTTTGAACTTTATCAAAGTTCCTTCTGATTTCCCAATCCAATTTCTTTGGCCAGTTTTAACATCCTCGGGCCAGTCAATCCAGTCCAAATTTTTTAAAAGCCGCTCAACATAATCAGTAATTCTAAAGAACCATTGCTCCATTTGCCGTCTTTCCACAACAGTAGAGCATCTCTCACATTGACCAGTAATTACTTGTTCGTCGGCTAAAACTGTTTTGCAGGATGGACACCAATTCACTGTGGCTTTACCACGATAAGCTAAACCCTTTTTATACATTTGCAAAAATAGCCACTGCGTCCATTTATAATAATTCGGTTTATAGGTTTCAACCGTCCGGCTCCAATCATATTGATTGCCGATCATTTTTAACTGCTCGTAAAATTTCTTTTCGGTCCTTTGCGAAACATCGTGAATATGCTCTTTAATTTTAATAGCATAATTTTCACTATGAATGCCAAAACCGTCCAAACCAATTGGTTCAAAAACATCAAAACCTTTCATTCTAATATAACGGCCATAAGCATCGCTATGAATAAAAGCGTACATATTGCCAACGTGAAGCCCTTCGGCCGAAGGATACGGAAACATCATTAAATTATAAAAGGGCCGCTTAACTTTATCTAAGTCAGGGCTATAAAGTTTTTCTTCACGCCAAAACTTCTGCCACTTTTTTTCAATGTCTTTTGGATTGTATTGAATCATATATTGAAACTGTTAAATAATGATATTGTTGTTAGCTAGGGGCAGGATTAGTTTTTAAAACCAT
Source organism: Patescibacteria group bacterium (assembly GCA_020062525.1). GTDB lineage: Bacteria > Patescibacteriota > Patescibacteriia > JAACEG01 > JAGUWE01 > JAGUWE01. The sequence continues at coordinate 2,413 of JAGUWE010000050.1, forward strand.
CACGAGCCCTGGCTAAAGAATATTGATTAAGATAAAAACTAAGAAGCCGGGGCGAGTGTGATGACTTTATCTTATCACGCCTTAAAATTATTTCAAGGACTATTAATTGAAACTAATATAAAAAAACACGAAAGTATTAAGTTTGACAAAAAGCATTTTTTTTATTAAGTTTAATATAATTTTATGGATAAAAAGGAATTGCCGAAAACCTATCAGCCAAAAGAAGTTGAAGACAAAATTTATAAGACCTGGGAAGAGTCGGGTTTTTTTAATCCGGATAATCTAAAAGTTAAAAAGAAAGCTAAAAAATTCGTTATCAGCATGCCACCGCCTAATGTTACCGGTGAACTCCATATAGGCCATGCTTTAGCTCTGACCATAGAAGATATTATGACTCGCTATCATCGTCTAAAAGGTGAAATAACATTGTGGTTACCAGGTGTAGATCATGCGGCAATCGCTACTCAAAATGTAGTGGAAAAAAAATTAGCTAAGGTTGGTTTAAATAAAGAAAATTTAGGTCGGGAAAAATTTTTAGAAAAAATCAATGAGCATATCGATACAACTCGGCCGATAATTGAATCACAAATTAGAAAACTTGGTTCTAGCTGTGATTGGTCGCGCGAAGCTTACACTTTAGACGAAAATCTCTCCCAAGCAGTGAAAACAATGTTTATTAAAATGTATCGGGATGGTCTAATTTATCGCGGTTATCGAATTGTTAATTGGTGTCCTAACTGTGGCTCAACTTTAGCTGATGATGAAGTTAATTACAAAGAAGAGCTTGGCAAATTTTATTACATTAAATATAACTTAGAGGATGCCAAACCAATTGTCGTAGCTACTACCCGACCAGAGACAAAAATTGGTGATACGGGCGTAGCGGTTCATCCTAATGATAAACGCTACCAGGACTTGATCGGTAAAACTTTTACGGTTAATTTAGGCAAAATTAAAATCCAAGTTAAAATCTTTGCTGATAAACAAGTGGATCCAGAATTTGGCACCGGTGCTATTGGCGTCACACCCGCTCACAGTTTAATTGACTGGCAATGGGCGCAAAAATATGGTTTAGAAATGAAAAAAATTATTGATGAAAAAGGTAATATGACTTCTGAAGCCGGGCCTTATGCCGGTCTATCTGTAAAACTTGCCCGAGAGAGATTTGTTGAAGATTTAAAAAGTTTTGGTTTGTTAGAAAAGGTTGATGATTATGAACATAATATTTCACTTTGTTACCGCTGCAGCAGCATTATTGAGCCACTCCCCTCCCGCCAATGGTTTGTGGCTGTTGATAAAGAATTTGCCATAAAAAACAAAGAACTTGTAAAAAAGTACGGCCAGAACAAAACTACCCTTAAAAAAATTGCCAAATGGGCAGTTGAAAAAAATGAAATCGAAATTATTCCTCCAAGATTTAAAAAAAATTATTTAACCTGGATGGATAATTTGTATGATTGGTGCATTTCGCGCCAAGTTTGGTTTGGCCATCAAATACCGGTTTGGCACTGCCAGGGCTGTCAAACTGTTGCAGTAAGTGAAACTACGCCAGCGACCTGCCCGGCTTGTGGTAGTCGCAATCTTGTCCAAGACACTGATACTTTAGACACTTGGTTTTCATCGGCACTTTGGACTTTTTCTACGCTTGGTTGGCCAATCGCTGACGCTCAAAATCAAAAATCAAAAACCTGCCTCGCCAACGAGTCAAGGCGGGTCAAAAATCAAAAAGATGAAAAGGAAAAAAAATCCGATTTGGAAAGATTCCACCCAACTACGGTGATGGAGACCGGCTATGATATTTTATTTTTTTGGGTGGCCCGAATGATAATTGCCAGCTATTATGCTTTAGGCGAAAAACCATTTGAAACAGTTTATCTTCATGGCTTAATCCGTGATATAATGGGGCAAAAAATGAGCAAATCCCGCCCCGAAACCTCGGTTAATCCGATTTCCGTGGTTGAAAAATACGGCGCTGATGCTTTGCGTTTAAGTTTAATTATAGGCACTACTGCCGGGGCGGACATTAAAATTCTTCCGGAAAAAATCGCCGGCTATGCCAAATTCATTAACAAGCTTTATAACATCGGCCGCTTTATTCAACTTCAGGAATTTGTTTCAAAACAAAACAAAATTGAAGCAAAAACTTTAGCCGACAGATGGCTTTTAAGCCGTTTCCATAATTTAATAGAATCAGTGACCAAAAAATTTGATAGCTTCCAGTTTTCCGCGGCTATTGAAGAACTTTATGAATTCAGCTGGCACGAACTAGCTGATTGGTCGGTTGAAATCAGCAAAATTGAAAAAAATTATGAATTGCTTAAAAATTGTTATCTAAATCTTTTAAAACTGCTTCATCCTTTTATCCCTTTTGTCAGCGAAACAATCTGGCAATCTTTTGAGGAAAAGAAAATGCTCATTATTGAAAACTGGCCCAAAGCAGAGGAAAAATTAATTGATAAAAATTCTGAAGCTCAATTTGAAATTATTAAAAATCTTATTACGGAAATTAGAAACTATCGCTCCCAAAACAAAATTGACTGGAAAACAACCCTTACTTTAAAAATCCACAGTCCCAAACAGGAAAAATTAATTAGCCAGCAAAAAGAAATTATAGAAAAACTGGCTAAAGTTGAACTGCAACTAAGTAAAGAAAAATTAAAATCAGCCAAAATCAAACTCAAAGAAATTGAGATGGAAATATAAAACTAAAAGCTCCTCCGAAAATCTGAGGAGTTTTTAAAATTTTTAATTTTAAATTGTTATTTTGATCTTTCCATTTTAAATTTTCAATTTATCATGATACAACATCTGATTGACTCTGTCCATTATTTTTTGTACAGCAACTTTAATATCGTCGTCTTCTCGAGCTACATCCTGATAATAAAACTTGGGCCCAATCTGTACCTTAACATAATGTTTTCTTAAAAAAAATCTTAGGGGGTTAAGGCCGCGAGTTCCGGAAATAGCAATTGGTAGAATCGGTAAATTATATTTTTTGGCCAAATAAGCTATACCGGGTTTAGCTGGCAAAGGGTGGCCGTTTTTGGCCACTTTGCCTTCAGGGAAAACAAAAATATTTTGTCCCTTTTTGATTAATTTTTCAGTGTAGACCAAAGCTTTCTCATAGCCAACCCCAACCTCAATCGGATAAGAACCAAAAAGTCGGATAAAACCATAAAAAAATGAATTGACATATTTCTTTAAAGTTGGATAGCGAATGGTTCTCGTTAAGAGAAAATATTTAAAAGGCAAAGAACCACTGGTCAGAAAAGAATCAATAAGATTACGGTGATTACAAATAATGAGTAACTGCTGGCGCGGCTTGGTGCAATTTTCACTACCTTCAATTTTTAGGTGCAAAAAAAACCAAAAAAGCATTCTTCCAACAGGCCAAATTGTCTTTTGAAAAAAAGCGTAAAGCATAGTGGGCAGGGAGGGATTCGAACCCCCGAAGGCCGAAGCCACCTGATTTACAGTCAGGTCCAGTTGACCGCTTTGGTACCTACCCGTTTCAAATTAAAAATTTAAAAATAAAAATTCAAAATGACAATACAAAATTAAAAAATTTCAAAAAACTTAACCCCACTATTTTAAACAAAAACATTACTCCTTGTCAAGATTAATCTCTTGTTTAATTTTATCAATCACCACTATTTTTTTATTTTCTAAAATCTGATATAAAAATTTGTCAGTAATGTCTTTGCGATAATTAAACTCTTCTCTGCTCATTATAGTATAATTAATAGTACAATCCATATCTTTTTCAAATTTTTTAATCAAATTGGCTAGCTTGCCCCGATTGATTCTTCCTACAATGAGTAAATCTGTTGGTGAATCATTAAACCCAAGAAAAGTGCCGGTTAAGACCAAATAACTAATCTGGCCAATTCTTTCTATCTCAGTTAAAAGTTTTCTTTCCATTAAAAGCTGGGCTTTTAAAAACAAAGCTCGCAATTCTCTATATAGAATGAAATTAGTCTCTACTCTGAAATAAATTTTAAGTTTATCTTGAGCTTCATCTTTTTTAAATTGATAAACCTTAATCAACCCTATTGTTTGTAAATTAGCTAACTCACGCCGAATAGCATTGATTTGCACACCAATCTTTCTAGTTAATTCTCGGATATAATAAAAATTATCTGGATTAGCTAAAAATAATCTTAGAAGTCTCACTCTTGTTTTTGAACCAAATAATTGTTCAAGCATTTTTATGAAATTTCTAATTTCTAATTTCTAATTATTCTAATGACGGGCGGGTTAAATTCCAATGTTTAAATTAAAAATTTTAGAAATTAGACATTGGGTAGGTCAATTAGAATAATTAGGTCAATTAGTCATTTTAAAAACGGCCTTTGTCTTTTTATCACATTTATAGTATAATATAAACAGTCCTTAATCGCAAGATCTTATGCCAAGCCGCATCCCTCAAAGCAGCTTTATCATTAATAATCCTCAGGAAAGTAAAACTTTAAGTAAAATTTTTGTTGCTAATCCTTCAATCTCTCAAGAGAGAAAAATAGGAAAAATTTTTAGTTTAATTGAAAACTCTGCTCGTGATGAATTTAATCAAAAAATAATAAATCTAATTATTAATGAGGCTCAAAACAACTATTACACCCTGGAAAATTTAGATACCAATAAACCCTTAGAGGACTTATTTGAGGACTTTCTCTATCAACTTAATCAAAAAATCCACCACTTAATTCAGGAAGAAAAAATTCTGTTTGATTTAGGGAAAATTAATGTCATCATTGGTACTATTCAGCCAGAATATACCAATAAAAAAATAATCTTTAATATTCATTTCAGCCAGGTTGGTGGGATTGAAATGATGCTCATTCAAAAAATCGGTTATAAGAACTACAAATTAACCCAAGTAAATAAATCTCAAGATACTGATATTTCTAAACCAAATCCTTTTAAATTTTTTTTCAACCTTGTCAGTGGAAAATTAGCTCAGGATGATTATCTAATTCTCTGTAATTATGCAATTTTGGATTATATTTCTTTAGATAAATTAAAAAATAGTGCTGTAGTTCTATCCCCTGATAAATTAATTGCCCATTTTAAGACACTTTTGGTGGAAGTTGATGAAAAAATTCCTTTTAGTTTTATTATTTTCAATCTCCACTTAGAAAAAGATTATTTTGAAGAAAGCGAAGCAATTAAAATTGAATCAATACCTACCCTTGCTCCAACAAAAATAACAATACCTCAAGATCAAAAAATTATCCAAATTGCTACTTTCCCAACCAAAATAAAAAAATCAGAAGGACTTCTAGCTAAACTTTTTCAAAAACCACGCCCTATTTTAAAAGAGGAAACCCTCCCTACTACCCAAGCAGGCCCTTTAGAAAAAGTTAAACCAAAATATTCCTTTTGGCAAAAATTAAAGTGGCTCTGGAAACGAATTTTCAAGCCAATCAAAACGACAAAAGAGCTTTTCGCTCTTGAAAAACCGGCCCGAGACAGAATAATTGAACGCTGGTCAGAACAAAAAATCAAGAAAATTGATACCAAAATTACTGGTCTCAAAAAAATACCACTTTTTAACAAAGCTTTATTAGTGTTTGGCTTACTTTTTGTGATTCTTTTTATTGGCAGTTTGTTTATCTTGAACCAGAAACAAAAGCGAGAGCAAACCAGCGAACAATTAACTCAACTCATTGCCCAAATTGAAGAAAAGAAAAGCTTGATTGAATCAAACTTAATTTATAATGATGAAATAAAAGCTAAACAAAATCTCAAAGAAGCTGAGACCCTCTTAAAAAAATTACCTCAAAATAATCCCCAGGAGCAGCAACAATATGAAAAACTAGCCGCCGAGATTAAGGCAATTGATCAAAAATTAAAGCATCTAGTTAATATTTTAGAAAGCTCACCTTTTATGGATTTTGCTAAAGAGTTAAGTAGTAGTTCCATTAATCACATTATTGAGTATCAAGGCAACCTTTACGCCTGGCAAAGTCAAGATAATAAAATTTATCAAATTAATTTAACCAAGAAAAGCATCTCCCAAATCAACTACCCTGCCCTTAAAGCTGGTAAGTTTAAAAATGCAACTAAATACGACGCGTCTGCTAAAGCAATTCTCTTTCATCACGCTGATAATAAATTGACAAAATTAAATTTAGCAAACCAAACCTTGACGCCCCAAGAGATTCAACTGCCAGCCGAAGCAGCCATTGCTGATTTAGAAATTTATAACAATAAACTCTATTTAGTTGACACTAAAAATAAACAAATTTATAAATATCTAATAACTGAGGCCGGTTTTACTAATCAAAAGCCCTGGCTGGTGGATAAAAATATTGATTTAACTAATACCATTTCTCTGGCTATTGATTCTAATGTTTATCTGCTTAAAAACAATGGACAGGTTTTAAAATTTTATACAGGCAAACTACAAAATTGGGGTCTGAAAAATCTTGAACCAACTCTAACCCAGCCAACTAAAGTTTATACTTCAGTTGATGACAACTATATTTATATTTTAGAACCAAAAGAACAGAGATTGGTTATTATTGACAAAAACGGGGCTCTTATTATTCAATATTACTGCGAAAAATTTTCTGCCCTCAAAGATTTCGTTGTTATGGAAAAAGCTAAAAAAATCTATCTTTTCAATGACCAGCAACTCTACCAGCTAAATATGGACTTTATTAAGTAAAAATATCAAAAATAAAAAATAAAAATATCAAATTTTGATTTTTGAGATTTGATTTTTGATTTTAATATAATTCCACTTTACCAGTCCTAGACTGGTTTTTTGTTTTATAATCTATGTCAGAAATCTTAATCAAATATTCATAAAACTTTGCTGACTCATCATAACTCATTAACTCCGGCTGGCTATTGTAAATAGTAAAAGGAAAAAGGTAAAAAGAAATTTTCTCTCCTAGAACTAAACCGACAGCCAATCCTTGCTGAGTTTCTTGGGAAAAATATTGGTCAAAAATAAAATTACCCAGCGAATAAAAAATCGGCTTCTGGCGGTAAATTTCAACCCCCTGCACCACATGCGGATGATGGCCAATAACCGCATCCGCACCCCAGTCAATTAATTTTCTGGCCAATTGCTGCTGATTAGCATTAAATTTATTCTGATACTCTGTTCCCCAGTGACAAAAAGCTAAAACCCACTGACATTCCCCTCTTAATTTTTTAATATTGGCTTCTGCTTGCTGAAAATTAATCGCCTTGTCAGTGTTGTTAAAACCGACTAGACAAACCTTTTGCCCGCGAATATCTTTTTTAAAACTAAATTCATAATTATCCGAGGTCTGGCTGCCAAAATAATCAATCTGATTTTGGGCTAAATATTTTTTTGTTTGGGCTAAACCAATTTTTCCTTGATCCAAACTATGATTATTAGCCAGCCCAAAAACATTAAAATTATATTTTTTAAGTATTGGCACAACTTGGAGATCAAAACGAAAATCAATCGCCTTTTCCGGCTGGTAATAATTATCCGCAATCGCTCCTTCTAAATTAGCCGTGATCACATCCACTCCTTTCAGAAATCTTTCTTCCTTGCCCTTGATTTTTTCCAAAGGATATTTAAAGTCGTATTTTAACATTAACTTTTCAACATTTCTGTCCAACATCATATCGCCGAAAGCCAAAATTGTAATTTTATCCTTTTCCTTTGGCTCGCCCTTGGTAAAATATTCCAAAAGATAACTGGTGTTTTCAGTTATTTTAGGATTATTGGTCAAAATTGCTGAATTGGTGCTGACTAACCTTTGACTTTTTTGGGTACCTTTTGTCTCTAAATATGAAAGCAAAGTATAAATTGAAGCCGGCGAATCAATTTCTAATTTGTAAATATCTTCTTTAGCAAAACTTTCAATAACTTCGCGACTTAATTCGTCGTGAAATTGAGCTACTAAATCTGGCTGAAAATGCGAAAAATCAACGCTGGCAATAACTAAAGTTTTATCCTGAACCAAACGGTTAAGTTCTATGGCTAAACGACTGGCCTTTTCCGATGAGGTATAAAATTTAAAAATTATTGGCACGATTTTTGCTTTGGACAAACTTTTTTTAATAAAACTAACCACTGCTGAAATTGAATGTTCTTTTTTAAATGGCTGATCATCAATTTCCAGTACTTTTGCCTCAACTAATTTATCAATCAATTGCTTGTCTGTTTCCAAATAACCATAATGCGTCTGCCAGTAAAATTTGGAAGTTAAAATATCTGACTGGCCTTCTTCATAATGATTGGGCGCCAAAAGTATTACTGTTTCATAATTCCTGTCTTCCAATCCTTTAAAAAAAGTGGCGTCCAGCTCAGCCGCCAATAAATGATGAGTAATAATACCTCCGTAAACTAGCTCCTGTAGCTGAATAATTTTACTTACTTTTTCATAGGCCTTGTCATAAAAATCTTTACCAGTCTCGGCTGAAAAATATAAATTTTCTGCTGGCTTATTATTTTCTTCTACCGGCGCGGAAATAATTTCTTTTTTAACCGAAACCAGCTCTTCACTAATAGTCGGAGCAATTTTCTTTTCTGATTTTCCCAAAACAAAAACTAACCCTGAAACAACGATTAAACAAACTAAAATTATAAGGGTTAGCTTTTTCATCTTTGTTATTCTGAACTTGATTTAAATATTCCTTTCTCTGTCAGGCTGAACTCATTTCAACATCTCTAAATTCATTTTCTTATCTTTATATCATAATAAATTTCCTCTATCTTTTTTAGATTGTGTTTAGCTTGGTCGTATTTGGTTCGCAAATACCCGGTCAAATCAAATTGAATCAATTCTCCTAAAATATCCTCAATAATTTTTTTTATCTTTTCCACTTCCTTGGCTTGACCAGCAGCTGCTTTGTTAATGGCAGATCTGACCAATTCGCCGGTTAAATCGCATAAAGCCCCTAAATAACTCTCCAAACTAATCTCAATATTTTTGACAAAGTCAAGTTTTTCACCGCGCGAAGTTTTGCCGAAAAACTTTGCTTCTAAAAATTCTTCATGGGCCGCTTTAAGAGCGCCTTCCTGACGCACGGCTACATTCTTTCTAAATTTTTTATCCAAATATTTAAAAATATTTTCCGTCTCTCTGAATAAATTATCGCCCTTCTGATAATCACCACGCTGAAAGGCAAAAATTGCCTGCTTTGACTTAGCCAACGCTTCATTGGCAAGCCGAACCACTTCCCTTCTTGAACACGCAAAGTCGTTGTGTTCTTTTTTTAACTTTTTAAATAAATTCTTATTAAACATAAATTTATTTAATTATACACTAACCTTTATGATTTCGCAAATAAAATAACAGGGCATTACCCTGTTATTTTATTTGTTATTTTTATTTCAAAGTCACTTTGGCGCCGGCTTCTTCTAATTTTTTCTTAATGTTTTCAGCTTCTTCTTTACTAATGCCTTCTTTGACCGTCTTAGGCGCGCCATCAACCAAATCTTTAGCATCTTTCAGACCTATCTCAGTCACTCCTCGGACGGCCTTAATCACGGCGATTTTATTTGAGCCGGAGTCAGTCAATTCAACACTGAAAATGGTTTTTTCTTCAGCTGCTTCAGTTGGAGCAGCTGCGCCAGCCGTAGCACCGGCCATCATAACCGGAGCAGCGCTGACGCCGAATTTGTCTTCTAAAATTTTGACCAGCTCGGCCAAATCCAGAACTGACATCTTTTCAATTTCCTCAACTAATTTTTTAAATTTAGTCGGGACTTCAACTTTTTTTTCTTCTGACATAATATTTTTTCTTAATTATTAATTATTGTTTCTGTTCTTGAATCGCCTTAAGCACCTGCACCAAACCTCTTAAATTGCCTTGCAAAACACTAACCAAACCGCGAATTAGTGACTGCAAACTGCCAATCAGTTTAGCCAAAAGCTCTGGCTTAGCCGGAATCTTGGCTAATTCTTTCACACTATTGACATCAAGCCAACGGCTTTCTAAAATTCCGCCCTTGATTGTCATGGCTTCATGTTCTTTAATAAACTGTGTTGCTAATTTGGCTGGAATAACTTCATCGTCGCGGCTGATAATTAAAGCAATCTCTCCCTCAATATTTTTCGGATCCAGTTCTAATTTATTTTTTTCTAAAGCAATCTTAAATAATTTCTTTTTCGTAACCAGATAATCAAGCTTATTCTCGCGGCAAAGTTTTTTAAACTCACGGCTTTCCTTGACCGTTAATTTATTAAAACCAGCAAAAACCAAGGCTTTGAACTGGCTTAGTTTGTCTGACAAATCAGTCACAATTTGTTTTTTTTGTTCTTTAGTTTTAGCCATAAAAAATTTAAATTTATTGTCATCCCGCACTTTCCAGCCGAAGGCGGATCAGCTTCGGGCTGAGATGCGGGATCTAGATTCCGGCTCGTAGGCCGGAATGACATTACTTAAAAGGACTCGAAAATTTAGACAAATAAACAAAAATCTGTGGCGCAACCACAGACAATACAAACAAATTAAACTTTACTCGCCTCGGCAGGTCTTAGGTTTGTGCCTGCTGTCTGTGGCTATTTAATTGTTATGACACAATCATATCAAATAAAAAAAATTTGTCAACCCCCTGTTCAAGTCCACGAACATAATTCACACTTAATTAGTTCTAATTTGTAAGGTTGGAGGTTGATTTTTGCGGTCTGATTTTGATTTAATTTGGCATCAATAAATTGCATTACTTTTTCAATTTGCTCCTTGCTTTTAATCCTTCGGGAATTGGCCAGTCTTCTTCTCTGTCTTGCCAGGTAAGCTTGATATTTATCTTTGATAGCATAAGCCTTGGCTTGCAGCTGGTCCCCAGCTGGTTTGATTTTAGTTTTAAGTTTAAATTTGTTCATAAAGATTGCCTATCTATTTTAAAGCAATTTGTAAAAATTGACAATAAAGGGAGGTAAGTAAAAAGCAGCAAATCTAATTGCTGCTTATAATTCAAAAATAACTTTGGTTAATTTGCCTTGGATTATTTTAACCAAGGTTAGGGCATCTCTATTATGAAGTCGGATACAATCACGAGTTATCTTTCGCCCAATCGAACTTGGATCATTGGTGCCATGAATTCTAATAGCAGGATGAACTCCGGGTGTTATAAAGTTTATCCAAATTTTGACCTTGCCCATGGCATTACGGCTATGCCTAGGTGGTATGGCTTTTGGTAAGGTTATACCCTTGTCTGTAAGATAGGCAACTCTCGTTTCTTCGGTTGGATACCACCAAGGATCTTTCTCAATTCTCACCACCCACCCTTCGATTGGTAATTTAGGCATTTTTTTAGGTAAAGCAACTGGAAAACTCACCATCTCTTTACCATCGGTGTTAATAAGAATTAAACGAAACTCAGAGAATTTAACTTTAATTAAATAATCATATTGTAAATCATTTTCCTCAGTTAAAATCGTTTGCCCTGATAATAAAGACAGAAATCCTAAAGCAATAACAATTTTTAAAGATCCCATTATTCCCTCCCTCTCTTTTTTCTATTATTATATCATAAAACATCAAAAAACTAATAATCTAAACCATTGATTTTTCATAAATAGATGATCCAATAGCCAATAATAAAAATTTTGACGTCGGCAACGGCGCCAGTAGACAAATAAGAGTTATTGAGAAGCTAATTATTGAGTAGGGGGTTGCTTTAGGAATTGATTGTAAACTGTGGCAAAAAGCCAACCAACAATATAACCACCGATTAGATGCTCAATCACTGCCACAATCATCCCAACCCAACCGTAAGTGAAAAGGGGGTGCCAAGAACCCCAAGTAGTAAGAGTTTGCTCACCAAAACCAGTCAGAAGTGAAAGAACCATCGCCACCAGCCAAAAAGCTCCCCCTAAAACTCCCGCGGTCAATCCTAAGGCTTTAGGGTTTAATTGCATAAATAGATCAAATTAAAATTATTAAAAAACAAAGCCGACCTTTAATCCGCACCTTTCGAATAGACCACTGCTTGGTAAGTATTTAATACCCAAAAGGTGCATGATTTATTTTGTTGAATGAACTATCCAGCAGCAGGACTGCGAGGTATATTCAGATTGAAGAAAGAAATAACTTTAATTACTTAACGCCTCTACTATAATTAATAAGCTTTGATAAAATTGCAATTTGGATCAACTTCCACAAAATGATGAGCTTTACCCTCACGAAAATCCGAGCATTGATTTTCCGGTAAATTATCAATCTCAGATCGTGGATTATGAGCTACATCGCCCACCCAATCAGGCGCCACCACGCCCAAACAAGGACTCATTGAAAGATCTTCACCCGCGGCTAATTTTTGCCGGCAAAGGGTTTGAGTTTGAGCAATAGCAATGTCTTTCACTGCTTTTTTTTCTACATTAATATAACCTAAACCAGTGGTAGCGTCAACTGCTTCGTCAATTGACTGACTGATTTGATTTTCTTTTTTCTGGCAACCCACCAAAATAAAAAACATTAAACCAACTAAAAGAAGAGCTGTCTTTTTCATTAAAATTATTTTAATTTATTAATAATAACCAAAACAAAGAGGGCTAAAAGCGCTAAAATGAATAAGCCGGTGTAAGCTACGGCAGGCATTTCCATAATTTTATTTTAAATATTTAGCTTTATTTAAATTATGTTCCTTTAAATTCTGGCTATAAATTATCTGACCATCTTTGGTTGAAAGAAAATACCAATAATCGTTAGCTTTTGGATAAATCGCCGCTTTGATTGAAGAAAGGCCAGGATTACAAATTGGTCCCGGCGGCAGGCCACGATATTTATAAGTGTTGTAAGGATTGTCAATTTGAGCATCTTCATAACTTATAGCTGCTGTTTTTTTGCCAGTGATGTAATTAACAGTTGAATCGGCCTCTATCCCTATTCTCTCTTTAAGCCGACGCCAAAAAATATCCGAAATCATCACCCGGTCTTCATCAGTTCTTGCCTCTTCTTCTAAAATACTGGCCATAGTGATAATTTGTGAAATGCTTTTATTTTGTTTTTTAATTTCAACTCGCAATTCATTGTTTAATTTTTGATTAAAATTCGTAACCATTTTTTTAACAATATCTTGAATAGTGGCTGTTTGATAAACCCGATAGGTATCAGGAAAAAGATAACCTTCCAAATTTTCTTGAGAAGTAATTTCAAATAAAAAATCAAATTGATAATTATTGGAAAGTTTAGTTGCTTCTAAAAAATTTTCTTTTTTGACAATGCCACGGCCGGCTAAATAATCAGCAATTTCTTTAATTGTCCAACCCTCTAAAGTTTGGATCGTCAACTCCTGAGTTAAACTTTGCCCACTGGTTAATAAATTAACCAACTGACGAGGGCTCGCATCTTTTGGTAAATAATGAGTGCCGGCTTTAAATTGAGCTTCTTTGCTAGTCAGCCAAACATATATCTCAAAAACTAACCTATTACAAAGAAATCCTTCATCTTTTAATTTCTGGCCGATTTGATTGACGCCATCGCCTTTTGCTAAAATAAATTCTTTAGTGCTAGTTAAATTTTGGCAGAATTGATTAATATTATATGCCAAATAAATGGCTGGTAAAGAGCAAATTACAAATAAGGTTACAGTCCCGATAATAATTTTTTTAACCATATATAATTATTTATCCTTAATCAAAGGAACAAAAGCAAAGCCGGGAAATTCTTCCTGAGAAAATTTGTTTTCTGCTGTTTTGACAAAAAGAAAAATACTGTTTTGCACCGGGATGACTAACCGACCTCCGACTTTGAGCTGTTCTTTCAAAGCTACGGGTACTTGCTCAACTGCGGCGCTTGCTAAAATTCTATCAAAAGGCGACTTTTCTTTCAAGCCCTGTGAACCGTTAGTGCAAATAAACTCAATGACTCCTTTCTTAATAAAATTATATTTCGCCACATTATTTTTGCCAAATTCCACTAACTGGAGAATTCTCTCCATCGCTATGACTTTACCTTGTGGTTTGGAAATTGTCTCCCTTCGGGAGATCACCCGCAGGGGGAGAAATTGTCCCCCTTCGGGAGATCCCCCGTAGGGGGAGAAATTGGAAATTCCCTCTTGGCTTACAATATAAGCCAAGAGGGCTGTTGTCCAGCCAGAACCCGAACCTACATCTAAAATCTTATCGCCTCTTTCAGGTTGCAATAACTCAAACATGAAAGCCACGGTCAATGGTTGAGAAATGGTCTGACCATAACCGATGGGTAAAGGATAATTGCCATAAGCTTCAGCAAGTAAATCCGGCGGCACAAAATCAGCCCGGTCAATTTTGCGAAAGGCCTCAATAATCCGTGGCGTTTTCAAATAACCAGAAAAAATTAAATTGTTAATCAATTCTTCCATAATTTAGCAAAAATTTTTCTTAGGATTGCTACGGGGTTGATTTTTTCTTCTTTTTCTGCTATAATTATAGTATAAAAAGAAATAAAAACAAAGAGTTCAATCAGAGCCAAAATTAGCTCCAATTGAACCAAAAACCCTGCTTCGCCAAAGCTTCTGCCGACGCTAAAGCTACGGCGGACAAGACGACGGGCAAGCAAAAACAAAAATGAAAAACAAAAAAGGAAATTTAAAATTTTATAATTTTAAGCTATTTATCCTTCTTTTGAATATATCGATTTTTGGTATATTTTTTTTATTGCCCAAGGAAGTAGCCTTAGCTCAGGTTGAAGCCGAAAAACTTATTAAATTAACTAATGAAGAGCGGTTGGCTAACTTTTTGCCTCCTTTAGAAATAAATGACAAACTTTCTCAAGCAGCTGGAAACAAATGTCAAGACCTAATTGAAAAAAATTATTTTGCCCATACCTCGCCTTCGGGCAAACTTTTTTGGCAGTGGATTAAAGAAACGGGCTACAACTATCTTTATGCTGGTGAAAATTTAGCTATTGATTTCTCTGATAATAACGAAGTAATAAAAGCCTGGTTGGTTAGTCCAACTCACCGGGCTAATATTTTAAATCCTAAATTTACTCAAATTGGCCTTGCCGCCAAAAAAGGAATACTTAACGGCAAATTAACTACTATTATTGCCCAAGAATTTGGCACCTTAGTTCCACAATCAACCGAAATCTCCGAACAATCAATCAATAATAACACTTCTTCATTGGCTGAAATTTATTCTTTCGCTTTACCCAATCTTCTAAGCTATCAAAAAGTGGATTTTTTCTTTGCCACTAATAATCGGCGAAGTTCCTCCATTGTCACGTTAGCCAGACCAGAATTTTCAAAAGAGAATCTAAACTGGCAAGTAATTTTTAATCTTGATAAAGATAACCAATTGGTCTGTGATAAAAATTATCAAAAAAACTCGCTTGCCATTTCAACTTTAGAAAATAAAAAAGATGTCTTAGGGGTAAGTTTATTTAAGACATCAACACCTTCTGGCAAAAAAGCTTTAAAAGAAAAAGAATATCTTGATCGGTTTTTCGTTTTGTTGATTCTTTTAATGGGTTCAATAACAGCTAATTTATTATTTTTAACAGCCACCTTTCAGCTCAAAAATAAAAGCAGTAAAATACCAATGACTAATCTGTAAACAACAAAAATTTGAAAAGAAAAGTAGGCTGCCTGAACACCCTTGAAATTGAGCCCTCAACCTGCTATGATGGTCATAGCACAGCGGCAAACCCTTGAGGTAAATTTCCTTTATATGAATTTTTCTTTAACTAATTATTCGCTTATTTTAATTCCTTTGATTGTTGGAGTTAGTTGTCAAGCAATGAAACTTGCCACTAATAGCATTAAGGGTGATTTTAATTTGAAACATCTTTTTGACTACGGTGGTATGCCCTCTTCCCATGCGGCTATGGTTACTTCTCTAAGTTTAATTATTTTACTGCGGCAAGGAATAACCTCTCCTGTCTTTGCCCTCTCTTTAATTTTGGCAATTTTAATTATCCGCGATGCAGTTGGTATCCGTCGCCGCATTGGCAACCAAGCTCATATTATTAACCAATTAGTTGCTCGCTTGCCTCAAGATGAACAAAAAAAATACGCCTACCTTTTGGAAACTGTTGGTCATACTGTTCCGGAAATTATAATAGGCATTATTTATGGCGTAGCTGCCACTTTATTTTTGAATGTCTTTATTTAATTCTCCCTTTTAAAAAAGGAGAAAGGCGAAGCTATTTTTGACACTTTTCGCAAAAATGGGAGCTCCGGCCGCCAATTTTGATTTTTTTAATTAAACTGCCACAATCGCGACACTTCTCTCCTGCCCGGCCGTAAACTTTAAGATATTTAATAAAATTACCAATCTCACCCTCAACATCAACATAATCACTAAAAGAAGTGCCGCGGTGTTTGATTGAATAACGCAAAACTCTAGGAATTGCTTGCCAGAGTTTTTTTATTTCCTCAGCTGACAAAGTTTTAACGATTCGGGTTGGTCTGATTCTGGCGGCAAATAACGTTTCATCTGAATAAATATTACCAAGACCAGCTAAATATTTTTGCTCCATCAGTGCCTGTTTAATAGTTCTATTTTTTTGGCGAGTTAAAATTTCTTGCAATTTCGTCAAACTAAAATCAGAACTTAAC
>JAGUWE010000054.1 GCA_020062525.1 Patescibacteria group bacterium
AAGCAGAAAAAACCGCAAGCAAAAATGCTTTGTTAAAATTAATTTTAGTAAAATTTTTTGAGGAAATAAATATTGCCCCCGCTACTAATAAAAATATGCCAAAATATTTCATCGGAGTGAAAATTTCTCCAAGGAAAATATCGGCCAAAATCAAAATAAATAGCGGCGATAAATAAAGCAGAGGAATGACTTTTGATATTTCTTCTGTTTTTGCGGCTTTGTAATAAAAAATTTCGGCGAAAATATAAAAAGTTCCATTAATTAAAGCCAAAATAATATTTAGTCCTGCAAGAAAAGAAAAACCGTAAAATAAATAGATAATCAAACTCACCAACAGGCCTATCATGCTTAAAACGAGAGGCAGGATAATTGGATTTTTAATCCATTTTGTAAGCAAGAATTTATCTATTATGCTGACAATTGCAAAAATAAGCGCTGCTGAAATTGAAAGTAATGCCCAGGACACAATTTTCAATTTACAATTTTCAATTTAAAAATGGCGAAAAGGTTTTTTGCCAGAACCTTTTTAATTCGTTTATATTTTCCCGAATGATTACCTTTCCCTTAGCCATGAGGCTAAGAATTTCATCATTTCTCACATATCCAATCTGATCGGAAACATTTTAAAAGGTATCTTGATTATTTTCCCGTATTTGCTGAATCTAAAAGTTGATTCAAATCCCGCCAAAACTTTTTTTGCTTTTGCCCGTCGTTCCCGATTTACTCCGGCTTTGGCATAGGTTCTCATAGGTTTATAGTTTAGACACCCTTGGAGAGATTTTTTCCCCTTCCTTTATATACTTTATTATCTCTGGCATCAGTTTCCCTTTTTCATGCATTTTTAGAAGTCTCTGTCTAAAAACAGAAACACTAGTAGGGGGAATATTAATTTTCCGTATGCTAAAGTCTATACGACTTAGATCTTTTATGAATTTTTTAAGCTCTTCCTTTGAAATTTCTTCTGGCTTGATGCCCTTCTTTTTTATATTCTCGGCAATAATCTGAATTCCTTGAGCTATCCTTTCTCCTGCCTTAGCCCTTTTCCCTTCTTCAATCACTTCTTTTTTTAGGGGTTTTACAGACCATTCCTCTATCTCAGGATGAATTAGTTTAAGTTGTTCTTTATTTTTTTTATCAACTGTTATTATCCTTCTTTCTTTCTCTATGTTTATAAAACCTATCTCTCTTAAAACTTCTAAAGTGGGCCCACTACCTGTCATGACACCCAAATTTTTAAGTATAGAAGAGTGAATCTTTTCTCCTTCTTTCGCCTCGTAAAGTGCCCTTAAAAAATTTTTTTGTCTGTCAGTGGGACGAATTAAAATGTTGATAAAACGATATACGCTGTTGATGTTTATCTTTAAGTTCTCGGCTATTTTTTTAACATCTATCCGAGGATAAACTTCCTTTATTTTTTTAATATCTTCCTCGCTCTTTATTTCTTTTATTCCAGCAAAAAGTTCAATCTCTTTCAATATCAATATTTCTTTCATTCCTCTGAGCAATTCTCCTCTGAACAATTTTCTATCAGATTCTAATATCTTCTTCAGTGCCAAGCTGGCTTCAGGTCCTTTTTCCTCCAGCCAACCTTTTTGTTCAGGGGTTCCATAAAACAAATCTATAACTTTTCTCTTATTTTCTGGTGTTGGATTCTCGGCAATTTCTGCTATGAGCTTATCAGGATTAATAACAGAATCCTTTTCTTTAATCTCTTTTTTAATTTTTAACCTCTCAGGATTGAACATAAAATTATTTAATTAGTCTGGGGATGGAAAACCTTCCTCTTACTATTTTCAATCACATATATTTATTTTAATCTATTAAGATTACAATGGCAAACTTTCTACCAATTCCTGACCTTAAAAATTCGCAAAGGTTTTTTGCCAGGACTTCTTTAATCCAATTATGCTTTCCTGAATTATTGGTTTTCCTTTGGCGAAAAGTATAAATTTCTCATCATTTCTTACTTTGCCGATTTCAGAAATAACATTCCCTTTTAAAATTCTCTCAAACTGTTTTTTATTCTTCTGAGGAATTGTGATTAAAAATCTACTGGCTGATTCTGAATACAAAATCTTATCTATTCCATCTAAAATTCCATCTAAATTAGTTACAGGGGTCAGACCCCTGTAAGTTGGCACTTGAGCTAAATTGATTTCTAAACCATAACCGCCGGCAAAAGAAATTTGAGCCAGAGCAACAGCCAATCCGCCTTTATAAATTCCGTGGCAGGAATTAACTAATCCGCTCTCA
>JAGUWE010000016.1 GCA_020062525.1 Patescibacteria group bacterium
AGATGGGTTTAAATAATTACAGATTAAATAATTACCTTGACATTTTTCTTAAAATATTATTAAATTATTGAATCAGTGAGTAAACCCTGTTAGAAAAGGCGGGGCTTTTCTAACGGGGTAAAGAAAGAAAAGTAAAGATGAAAAGACAGCTCTTTTTATAAAAAATTATTTAAAAACAAGGAGGATTAAGGATGACCGAGAGTCAAAAGAAAGAAAACAAAGAAGAGCCGATAAACAAGGTAGTTGAAGAACAAAAAGAAGTTACGATTAAAGTGCGAAAGTCAATAGTAGTGCGCTGTGGTGGTAGTTCAGTTGGTTCGCCGGAAGCAATTGAAGCAGTGGTTAGGTGGGTCAAGCAAGAAATCCACAAAGGTACCAAAATAGTCATTTTAGCTTCAGCTATTCCGAGCGAAAGAGAGGAGATGATTAATTTCGCTCAACATCTCCATCCTAATCCACCAGCTGAACACCTTAATGAATTAACCAAATATTGTGATGCCAAATCGGCCCAGATGATAGCCATTGCTCTTAGGCGACATAGTATTTCTTTTAGTGTATTTAATGGAGAAGCAATTATTATCAAACCAGACCCAGAAGCAAAAGTGGTTTATCAAATTAAACCTGACAATTGCGAAAAAATGCTCCATCGTATCCGCTACAAATTAGATCAAAATGTGATTGTCTGTTCGGGCTTTAAGATAATTGAGGGCAAAAATAAAATCAATACTACTGTTTTGAGGGATTCCAATTCTTCAGCAGTAGTTTTAGCTGGTCTTCTGGGGGTTGATATTTGCATCATTAATACTAGTACAGACGGCATTTTCCAAGTTGATCCAAGAATAGTAGCGGGTGCCCGTAGAATTGATTATCTTTCTTATCATCAGATGAGTCGTTTTGCCTATATGGGAGCAAGAATTTTAAGTTCTCGCTGTGTGGAATTAGCTGCCAGCTTAGGCGTAGTAGTTCAAGTAAAGCTTTCACCAGCTCTTGGTGAAAGTCGTGGCGGAACAATTATTGGTCCATTCAAACTTTCTTCATTTAGTGAAGAAAAAGGGCCAAGTAGGGGAATGGCGATTCAGGCAAAAGTTGTGAGATTTGAAATAAGTGGTTCTTTAAAAAAATTAATCGCATCTTTGCCAGATATTTGTCTGATTGATTCTGCAATTTATTCTGAAGCTGGTGGTTATGTTATTGTTACTGAGGAAGATGCCGAAGAAGTTCGCAGACGAATTGAAAAGAAGAATTTTAAAATCAAAAAAGAGGCCAATTTAGCCAGCTTGACTTTAATTGATTGGCAGATGCTCTCTAATTCTGGTTACATTAACAAGATAGTAGAAGTTCTTGATAAGATGATTATAGCGGTTACCACTGCTGGTGATGCTATTTCAATTTTAGTCAAACGAGAAAATATAGAGAAAGCAGCGAGAATTCTCGCCAAAACTTTCTCTTTGGTTAAATAATTTTTAAAAGGGATGCATCGCATCTCTTTTTTTTAAAATCCTTCTTGACCTCCCTTTTACAAAGGGAGAGCAATTATACCTTGAATTATTTTTAAAAAGGATTATACTTAAAACAGGTAAAAGAAAATCTCTATGTCTAATCAAAAGAAGAAAATTCTTATTATTGAAGATGAAGAGTTTCTTTTGGATATTTATAAAAAGAAGTTTGAAGGTTTGGGTTTTATAGTCATTGCCCGAACTGATGGCAATAATTGTTTAGAGTTAGTCAAGAAAGAAAAAGTTGATCTGATTTTATTGGATATTATTTTGCCGGGTAAAGATGGTTATCAAATACTTGAAGAATTAAAAAAAGACCGCCAAACTTCGCCAATTAAAGTTGTGGTCTTATCTAATTTAGGACAAAAAGAGGAAATTGATAAAGCCCTTAAATTGGGTGCGACTGATTATGTGATTAAAGCTAATTTAACACCGAAGGAATTGGTTGAGAAGGTGATAAAGATGATTTGAAAAATTTAGACGATACGGGCTTCGTAACTCTCAAACCTTCAACGAATAACTTTTATGTATCTTTTCTTAGATGCCGCTGACAACAGTGGCAAGATAACCGTTGCTTTATTTGTTGCTCAAGACAAGAAAATCAAAATTTTAAAAAAAATATCCTCAAAGATTTTGGCTGAGGATATTTTAGTTTTGCTTGATAAAATTTTGAAACAAACTGAATTAACAGCCGCTGATTTTAAGGGGGTAGTAGTAACAGTTGGTCCCGGTCCTTATACCGCGCTTCGTGTCAGTTTAAGTATAGGTAACAGTTTGGCTTATGGTTTAAAGATACCAATTGCGGGAGTTGGTAAAGAAGAAAATTTAGAAAAAATGATAAGCGAGGGGTTGAGAAAATTGGGGCGAGTGAAAGTAGGGAAGTACGTAACAAAAATTAAAATGCAAAAATTAAAAATCAATTGAAAATTTCTTGAGTTTTCCACAGCTTTATTTGTAAAGGTCATTATCAGGGCTTTTTTTATTTATTTTTAGTCAAAATTTGACTTTTTCTTTGTAAAATAATTTTGTGGGGGATTAGTGGTTTGACAAGGGTTATTTTGTGGTGTATAATGGTGATGTAGGGGTGAATTGTGGATAAATGTGGGGATAACTCAGGG
>JAGUWE010000009.1 GCA_020062525.1 Patescibacteria group bacterium
ACAACTTTTACAACCTCAACCCCAGCTATTCTAAAATTAAGCGAAATTCTGCCTGATCCCGAGGGTTCGGATGATGGAGAATTTA
Organism: Patescibacteria group bacterium; assembly: GCA_020062525.1. Classification (GTDB taxonomy): domain Bacteria; phylum Patescibacteriota; class Patescibacteriia; order JAACEG01; family JAGUWE01; genus JAGUWE01. The sequence goes on from JAGUWE010000009.1 coordinate 86, forward strand.
TTGAAATTTATAATCCTGGCCAAAATGATGTTAATCTAAATGGCTGGTCGCTTGATGATGAAGAGGGTGGTAGCCGTCCTTATCAAATCAAAATTGATTTGCTGATTAAAACCAAAGATTATTTAGTCATTAAGAAAAAAGAAAGCGGTCTTGCTTTAAATAATAATGGCGATCAAGTTCGTTTGTTTAACCAGGAAAATAAATTAATTGATGAAATTGGTTATGAACCGGCACCGACTGGAGCTTCTTTTTCTTTGGCTTCTTCTGGCAATTGGTTTTGGACCGATAAAATTACCCCCGGCAAAATCAATGAGATTGATGAGAAAAATTTAGTTGAAGTCAGCCAGAATTATTGGGCCGATGCTTTTGAAGTGCCGCTTTCGGAAATTGACAATATAGAAGTCGGCGAAGCGGTTATTACCCAAGGCGTGGTTTCGGTTGTCCCTGGAATTTTAGGCAAACAAATTTTTTATTTGGCCGGCTCAGGCATTCAGGTTTATATGTTTAAAAAAGATTTTCCCGAGATAAAAGAGGGCGATTTGGTAAAAGTTGCGGGGGAAATATCCGAGGCCTTTGGCGAGCGAAGAATTAAAATTAAAAATAAAGAGGACATTGTGGTTTTAGAGCATAAAGATCCGCCATTGCCCCAAGAATTATCAGTTGCTGAGATAGATGAAGAAAAAATCGGCGATTTAATAAAAGTTAAAGGCGATTTAACTCAAAAAACCAATTCCGGATTTTATTTAGATGATAGCGAAGAAGAAATTTATGTTTATTTAAAATCAGCAACCGGCATTAGTAAAAAAGAATTAAGCGAAGGCGACCATTTGGAAGTCAGCGGCATCGTCAGTCAGACCAAATCAGGTATTCGTCTTCTGCCACGTTATCAATCCGACATTGTCAAGCTCGGCCAGGTTTTAGGCGAATCAACTGAAGCTCAGCTGTCAGAAAAATCTCAAAACAGTCCAACTTCCAACTTAATTAAATATCTAATCGCCACCATTGGGGCTTTGGTTTTAATTATTGGTGGTTTGGGATACAGATTGTTTCAAGCTAAGAAAGTAAATGACTCACAATAGTTGCAAAGCATTAGAATTGGTAAAATAGCATTTTTCATATAGTGGACATGTGGATAGATCACATAAAAAAACCTTTGTTTTATTTCCAGCTTTATAATTGGCGTATATGTCGTTATGTATGCGGTCAAATTTTGATTGAAGGTTGCTTGCGGGGCGAAGGTCTTTTTTAAGTATCTTTTTATCGCCGTATTCTCGCCCATATTTAGGCAAGTAGCCTTTTTCTTCATATCGGTCTGGCTCTTTAAACCGTTTCCAGTATTTGAACTCTATGCCGTTTGTCCAGACAGCAATTTGAGCAGTGGTAGCATTGGTATAACTTTTTAGTTGTTTTTCGCCGTCAGGAAATTTAATATCTGGCTCTTTACACTCAACGATTATGTAGTGATTTTCTCGCTTTTCTTGGTCTTGCCGTGAACGATAAATAACAATGTCAGCTTTTTTGCTTTCATCTCTGCCAAGTTGGATTGGCACTTCAACATCAATAAGCTCTTTCGGATAGCCGTATTCTTCAACAAGACGGCGGGCGTATTCCTGCCTAACTTTTACTTTTTGTAATCATTACCTAATCATTACCCTAAATTCTGTCTAATCATTACCTTAGCACATAGGCACTCGGTCGCTTCGCTCCCTCGTGCGCTATTCCGCCCTAATTTTGCGAGGTTTGATATTGGCGAGGCATTTCGGTTGCCTTTCGGCAACCTCAAGCCCTATTCGGGCACTGCCTCGCTTGAGTTTAACAAAATCTATCTTATTAGATGTTTTTTATAAGATGGGAGGGCAAAATTAGAGCGGGCTTGTATCGGAATTTAGAAATTCCTATACAAAAATATAATAAACGCTTCTGCCTTTTCCCGCTTTTTTAATCACCTTATTTTCAATCAAATCCCGCAATAATTTATACGCTGTCTTATTGCTTATTTTTAACAAATCTCTTATTTGTCTGTTAGTTATACTTCTTTGTTTTTGTAAAAATTCAACAACCCTAATTTGTTTATAATCCAACGCCACCTGTTTGGCTTTTTGTTCTTTTTTCTTACCGCCAGTTAATAACATTACTTTGTCTTTTACCGCTTTCGCGCTTACTGCCACGCCTTCGCAGAAATACTCCAGCCACGCTGTCAAATTTAATGTTTTTGGATTAACGGTTTTTAATGCTTCGTAATAGCGCGGTCTATCAGAATTATAAAAATCATCCAAAGCAAAAAATCTTTTTGTGTCAAAGCCCCGTTTTAATAAAACTAAACTCGCCAACACTCTGGCAGTTCTTCCATTGCCATCTACAAACGGATGTATTCTGACAAATTCGTAATGCGTAATTCCTGCTTCTAAAACAGGGTCTATTTCCTCTCTTTTTTTGTTGTTTAACCAACCTATAAACTCCTTCATTTCTTTAGGCACTTCTTTAGCTGGCGGCGGCATAAAAGTAATTTTTCTTGTTAATCCAGCCACTCGCTCCGCTACCACCACTCTGCCCTTCTTTTTTTCATCTAATAGAGTGCGGTAATGCCCGCTATTTTTCGGGTCGTCTAATACATTTTTAGTTATAATTTTGTGTAGTTTCAAAAGAACTTTTTCAGTAATTTCTTTTTCTTTTGCCAAAGTGTCTAAATATCGCAACGTCTCAAAATAATTTAGCACTTCTTTTTTATCTTTAAGTGTGGCTGTTATCTTACGCCCCACCATTAAATCGTTTACTTCCTCAAGTGATAATCTGTTGCCTTCTATACTGGTAGAGGCGTGGGCGCTGTTAATCAATGCTTGACGCCTTAAATCTATCTCCCACTTTGGTATAAGCCGTGCGTTTAAGATAATGGCTCGCGCTTCGGCTATCTCTGACAAATAGCGAATTGTTTTATTTGTAATTGTGAAATTAGGCTTGAACATAAATATAATTTTATAAATGCAGAAATTCAAGGTTTTAAACTCGTAATTTGGCTTTTGGCTTTAATCATCATTAATAGGGGAAATTTTTTGTAAAACCTGCCAGGGATAAATAAAATTTACATCTCTCAATATTTTTTTGTCAATAAAATTGAGTCCCGTCAAATAAGTTTTACTATTAGGATAAGGTCCTTGGAAAACCACCCCTTTCTAAAATATTCTTTATGCCCAAATCTTCAAAATAAATCTTGGGCATTTTTGTCAACTCAGAACGAACATTACGATAAAAAGGCGAGATTAATTTTATGATGTAGGTATTTTCCAAAATCGCCAGATAATTCTCTAATGTTGGTCGGGCAACGCCAATAGTATTGGCTAATTCTAAAACATTAAGCATTGAGCCCGACTGAGAGGCTAAAATTTTTAATAGTTTGTTGAATTTATTAATATCGCCAACCTTGGCTAAATCTCTAATATCTTTTTTTAAATAAGTATTAATAATTTGTTTAAGCAATTGCTCTTTGAGTTCAATTGAGTTTTCTAAAACGAGCCTTGGGTAACTACCGTAAAATACAAATTCCTGAAAGAGTTTCTTTAATTCTTTAATCACTATTCTGTCTTTAATTTTTAAATCATAGTTTAACTCCTTAAAAGTCAAAAATTCTTCAAAATCTAAACCAAAAAGCTCAAAATCAATTGTTCTGCCGACCAAGCTCTCTTTAAATTTAGATTTGATTCCAAAACTTGACGAGCCGGAAACAATTAACTTAATCTTGCCTTTCCAATGGTCAAAAAAATATTTTAAAAAAGAAGAGGGATTTTCTAAATACTGAATTTCATCAATAAATAAAAAAATTCTTTTTTTGAAATCGCAACCAATTGCCTTTA
>JAGUWE010000021.1 GCA_020062525.1 Patescibacteria group bacterium
TCCGCTTCAGTCGGTTCTTTATAAAGTTCGGTTAAGAACTGCTTAACCGGAAAAAAGATAAAGCGGTTAATTTCATGAGAGACCCTTTTTGCGGTTTCTTTTCCCAGCTCTTCCTTTAAATATTCCTTAAATTCATCCGGCGGCAAAACGCCGAGCAAAACATAACCAACCTGTTTTGCAATTTCTGAAACCTTCATCTCAATTTCATTTCTTTTACAGATTTCTCCCATATTCTTTGCCGTTTCAACCGAGAAAATCGCCCCCTGCAGTTCCTGCGGAAGTTTATCATATAATTTCCAAAGCTGTTCTTTTGAATATTCTTTTGGCGAAGTTTTATTGATGGGCATAATTAACAAATTATTTTATCTTTATAACGGTTTATTTTTTTGCCTTCTCTAATAAATCACGAATATACGTTCTAAAATCTTTATCTTTTGACGCAAACTTCTCTATTTGGTCTTCACTGAGGTTGATTTGCTTGCGGTCAATGCCAAGTGCGTCCGCGTTATCTTTTATACGATTAATAACATCTTTTATAAGAGCGGGATGAACCTGGCCATCTTCTTTTTTTCCTCTTTCAATACTTTCAAGCTGTTTGTCAACCTCAGTTCTCTGATATTCATACATCCAATCCCCACGTGTCTCTGGGGACTTGCCCTTGCCCCCAAATCCTTCTTCAGATTTTTCAACACGACCCCCGGGAGAACCAAAAGGTTTTTCTTCCGTTCGTTCTGGAGTTTTTTTTAGCCGGCCCATACTCCTAATTAATTCCTCCTCTATTCCTCCTCCCACTCCTCCTCCTAGTGTTGGCGCCGGCGGTGATGGCGGCGACCCAAAATCATCAAAAGTAGTTTCTCCGGGACCCCTCCTCCTTCCCCCGGCTGAAACTTCAGCCGCTACCTTTCTTTCCTTATCTAATTTATTTAATAACTCCCCAAAGCCAAGCGTTGGAGAAGAAGGACTGGACTCTATAAATGCGCGGCTTTTTTTCGGGAGATAATCGGGGTTGGTTTTTAGATTTTCTATAACGTCTTCCGAATATGGGTCGATAAACTCTGACTCAAACCTCATACCGAAGCCAGCCAATAGTTGGGGGCTATCCGCCTTAACTACCTTTGACATTTGTGCTGGATTTGTCGCAAACCGGCCTGAAAAATAGGGAATTTCACTAGCTGTTGTTCTTCTTAAAACCCTATCGGAGGACTCAAAACCCAATTCCTGAATGTCGGTGTCATCAATTCTATTCATACTGGCTCGGACAAGATTTTCTGCTTCATAATCTTTACCGGTCGCTCTCAATGCTTTTATTAAATTTGCCAATTTACTTTTATCTATGTCTGGATTTTCTATTATATCTTTAAAAACAGCCATTTTGGCTGAACCCCCTCTTTCTACCGCTTTTAACGTCGTATCACCCGCTAAAGAATAATCTCCTCTTTCCATGGCCCCCTTTATCTTACCGGTCATTTTTTGCACATCGGACATACTGGCAATTTTTTTTGCTTTTTCTTCCTCTTCTTTTAGGGCTACATCTAATGGTGTTGTTCCGAAAGCCCTATAATAATATTGAGCGGGTTTTGCTAATGTCTTTGCTAATCCTGGCACTTTTTCTCCTGCCCTATCTCTTTTTTCAATCTCCGCTGCGTATTTAGTATAATCTTTTCCTACCGCCCTTCCAAAGGGTTTTGCTCCCATTGCCCATAATTGACCGCCAAATTGCTTTCCCTGTTCAACCAATGCCTTGCCTATTTGGGGCATTATTCTCATTGTTACCCAAGCGCTGATTACGGTTAAATAAATAAACAAGAAGAAATAATAAGACAGGGTAGATTTAAGGGTGAAAAGAGACCAAATGGGGATATTCGAACCCAAAAAAGCGCTGCTGGGCATCAGGGCCTGGGCTCCTTTTAAACCAACGACTAAAAAGAAAAATAAAATTACTCCAAAAAAGAGCCATTCCATCAGGTGACCAAACCATTCGTCCCAGTATTTTTTAAGAGGCGGCAAAGCCCAGCATAAAAAGAAAATCGGGCTGACCATCGCCAAAAGCTGAATAATATAGACCCTTGCCGCAAATAAAAAGGCGTAAAGAAAGAAAATCCCAGCCATCATCATGGCCAGTAAGCCATTAATGAGCCATGTTGCCACCGTCGGCACATAAGCAAGGCCTACTGCCGTGAAAATCACTAATTTTGTAAGTTGAGCAAAAGGCGCCGCAAAGGGAATCATAGATACACCGCCTAAAATTCCAAGATATAAAAGCATTCCTCCAATAATATTTTTTATACCCCCCCCGAGCGTATCAATAATTCTGAAGGGAAGCCCTTCGTTACCAACTAAAATTGTATTGTAAAGGATATTAGCAATGTCAATTAGGCCGCCGACAAAAACCAAACTGAAATTAACCAAAAGCGCGGCAATTATTAACCGTGGCAGGGCTTTTTTTGCCTGAAGCGACTCAATCTTTAAAATAAAACCAAAAGCGATAATAATTAAAGCTAAAACAATAAAGAGGTTGGCGAGCCCCGAGGTGAACTGCCAGCCGGCTTGAACCATATCGCTTTTAACCGAAAGCCATTCTGGGTGTTCAGTTGCCGTTTCAAGAGCCCAAGCAGAAAGGCCGACTAGAATAAGGGCGATCATAAGAAACAACGCAATATACATTTCCCATTGAATAACCGTGCCGGCTGTTTCTTCTACTCCTTCTAAGGCGGCAGTGAAATAATCAAAAACAAAAGCAAAAGCCGGTTGAGGTAAAATCAGATAAATCAATACTGTCGCCAAAATTAAGTATTTGATTTTATTTTTGGTTTGCATATTAGTAAGCAGGTTTCAATAGTTTTATACAATCAACTGCTCCATCTCCGTACCAACTGTCTTCTTCGAAATAATCTCTCAAATCTGAGGAATAGGCAGGAAGTTTTCCCAGTTGATCACCGCAGCTGGGGGTATCGTATAGTTCTGCTCTGCATCCGCAACCACCTGTACCGCAGAACTGAAAGCATTTTGGTGGGTCAATGCTCGCATTCCAGTCGCAGAGACGCTTTCCTTTACTATCAACAACTGCCTCGCAATTAGACTGTGTGCTTGCGGCATTCCAACACGTCTTATTATAAGTAGAATCGTCAAAAAATGCTTTTATTGAAGAAATGGCAGGGTCTCCAAAAATAGTAATATTGTTTCCCACTAATGTGGGCGATGAGTCCCTCCCTCCAAAATTTGGTTGAGAATAGGCAATCGCATAAGCGCAAGGTGGCGCTTCTGGTGTGGTAACTACGCTTTCTAAAGGAACGCACGCCCCTTCTTTTTTTCCATCGCCAGGATTTGGGTCGCCTTTGCATTCATATGCATCTGCTGGCGTCAAGGGTCCGGTTCCATCTGGATCTGGACAGTCGTTAACAGCATCACAACTACCAGCCAATCCTTTAAATGTAAGCGTTGTCAAATCGGGATTTATAGTGTTTAAAATCAGCCAGGAAGCCAAAAGCAAAACCAAACCGGCCAAAGCCCAGACAATTCTTCCTCTGGCGTCAGCCATTTTTTGGGGGTCGCCGACCGAAGTCAGATATTGAAATCCGGCAATTAAGATAGCGATAAAAGCGGCAAGGCCCCCCAAAGCAATTCCCCACTCATAGAAATATCTTGTTAAATCGCTTAAAGTACTGTCGGTATACAAATCAGTGCCCATAGGAGAGGGCGGCCAGTCAAGTTCCAACTCCCAAGCGGCAAAAGCAATTGAGAAAGGAACAAGAATTCCGATAAAAATTAGAAAAATCTTCTTTAGCATTATTTTAATTTTATCATTTCTCCAAGATTTGGGTAGAGCCGAGGATTTGTTCCGCTTCTTGCTCAAACTCCGCCCAATTTTGAGAAAAGGCGGCAACGCCGATTAAATACGCTTTATTTTCTTCCTTTATTATTTTTTCTTTGGAATGAA
>JAGUWE010000089.1 GCA_020062525.1 Patescibacteria group bacterium
TTTACCCTAATTGAGCTTTTGATCGTTATTGCGATCATCGTCATTTTAGCCGCCATTGTTTTTGTGGCCCTAAATCCGCTACAGAGATTCCAACAGGCAAGAAACGCCCAGCGCTGGGCAGACACCACTGCGGTGCTCAATGCCACTAAGATTGATCAGATAGATAATGGCGGTGCTTATATGGCCGCGATTACTGCTTTGACTGACGGTACTTATTATGAGATTGGGACTTGCACTACTGGCAATGCCAGTTGTACTGCTCAACCAGGTGCGGCTGATTGCGTTAATCTCGGTGGTTTAATTACCGATGGCTATCTTGGTTCAATTCCGACTGATCCGCAAGGTGGTACCGCTGTTAATGCCGGCTACTATTTAATGAAAGCAGCTACCGGTATTCTTACCGTTGGTGCTTGTCAACCAGAAGCCGGGGCAACCATTCAGGCTTCGCGCTAAAAATAGTTAAAAAGATTAAAAAAGAAAATCTTAAATAGTTTATTCAAACTGTCTATTTTTAAATTGGCAATTTTATTTATTTTATTTTATGCTTGAAATCACCGATGAAATAAAATCTCGGCTTGATATCATTGAGGTTATCCGGGAGTACATCAAATTAAATCCGGCTGGGGCCAATTTTAAGACGCTCTGTCCTTTTCATAATGAAAAGACTCCGTCCTTTATGGTTTCGCCGGAAAAGCAAATTTGGCATTGTTTTGGTTGTGGTGAGGGCGGTGACATTTTTGGTTTTGTGATGAAAATGGAAAACATAGAATTTATTGATGCCCTGCGACTCTTAGCTAAAAAAGCTGGTGTCCAATTACTTAGACAGGATCCAAAATTCACAAATCTCAAAGGAAAACTACTTGATATTATGAGCCAAGCGGTGGAGTTTTATCAAACTAATCTTTGGCAGACTACTACTGGCGAAATAGCACGAAATTATCTTGAACAAAGGAAAATTTCCAACCAGACCGCTAAAGATTTTAAATTAGGTTTTGCACCCAAAACCTGGGATAGTTTGCTTCATCATTTAAAAAGAAAGGGCTTTTCAGAGACCGATATTTTAACAGCCGGCCTTATTATTAGAAAAGATTCGTCTAATAATTTTTATGATCGTTTTAGGGGCCGTTTAATTTTTCCGATTTTTGATGTTCATAATCAGCCCGTTGGCTTGGGCGGTAGAACCTTGGCTTTTGGCAGTGAAGAAGAAAAGACTGCTAAATATATTAATACGCCGCAGACCTTAATTTACAACAAAAGCCAGGTTCTTTATGGCCTTGATAAAGCCAAACTGGAGATTAGAAAAAAAGACTTAGTCATTTTAGTTGAAGGTTATTTAGATGTTATTGCTTCTTATCAAATTGGCATTAAAAATGTGGCGGCTACTTCTGGCACCTCCCTCACAGCCGAACATTTAAAAATTCTAAAAAGATATTCACCAAATTTAGCTTTGGCTTTTGATGCTGATTTGGGCGGTGAGATGGCTCGCAGCCGCGGCCTTGATTTGGCTTTGGCACATGGAATGAATGTTAAGCTCATTTTGATTCCTCGAGGCAAAGATCCTGATGAGTGTATCAAAACCGATCCAAAATTTTGGCAGGAAGCAGTCGCTCAACCAGTCAATTTCGTTGATTATTATTTTGAAAAAACTTTTGTTGATTTAGATTTAACTCGGCCTGAAGACAAAAAAAAGGCGGCTAAAATTCTTTTGCCGCTTATTAGTAAATTAACGGATAAAATTGAGCAGAACCATTATTTACAAAAATTAGTTGGGTTACTTAGCGTGCCTGAGCAAATTTTACGGGAAAGTTTGCGTCAGCCACCAGCCCAGAGAACCACCCCTTTTTTTCAATCAGTTAAAGCCCAACGTTGTCAACTTTTAAGCGAGCGCATTTTAGCCTTAGTTTTAAAATATGGTTTTAATTTGGATTATTTGATTAACAACTTAACACCAGCTATGTTTGCTCCCGAAATAGCCCAACGAATTTACAACAATCTAATAATTTATTATACTAATAGCAACATTAAAGATTTTAGTTTTAATTTTAATTACCCCGAATTTAGAAAATTATTAACAGAAGAGGACTCTGCTTTAACCAACTATGCTGATTATTTGGTACTTTTAGCTGAAAAGGATTTTTTTAATTTTAAAGAAGATCAAATTCGTAAAGAATTACTGCAAAATATTAAGTTTTTAAAAAAAGACTATTTAAAATCCAAACTCAAAAATATAGAAGAAAAAATACGACTGGCAGAAAAATCAAAAAATGAGGCGGAAATTTCCGAACTTTTAGAGGAATTTAATCAATTAACCAACCAATTAGTTTTAGTCAGTTGAAAGCCTTTTAATAATTCGGCTTAATTTTTATTTATGGCTAAAAAAGGTACAAAAAAAAGCAAAAAGAAAAAGATAACTATTAAAAAGAGAGCCCGTTTTAAAAGAGTAAAATTTAAAAAGAAATTCCGTAAGATTATTTCTAAAAAAAAAGCTAAAAGAGTTAAAAGAAAAA
>JAGUWE010000059.1 GCA_020062525.1 Patescibacteria group bacterium
CCGGCTTGCTTTTTCAGTCGCCGCCCATATGGAACCAGATATACTTCTTGTTGACGAGGTTCTCGCGGTCGGCGACGCCGAATTCCAAAAAAAATGCCTCGGCAAAATGGAAGAAGTAACAAAAAAGGAAGGGCGCACTATTCTTTTTGTGAGTCACAATATGGCAGCAATACAGAGACTTTGCCCAAAAACAATACTACTTGAAAAAGGGAGAATTAAAATGTTTGGAAAAACAGAAAAAGTTATAGATTCCTATATTAATAAATCACTTTTACAACATGGGGTTTTTGAAGTTTCCAAAGATGTATTAAAAAAAGATATGTTCATTGCAGATGTAAAAACAACTGATGCGGAAAAAAAACAAAAAACAAATTTTATTCATACGGACGACATTAATATTAATATAGTCTGTCAAGTAAATAAAATTATAAAAAATGTTTTTATAGGATTTTCTATTGTAGATAAGACGGGCAGAAAAGTCTTTACTTCTCAACGGGCATTAAAAACAGAAATGAATCAGAAAAAAATAAGTCTTACCGCAAAAATACCGGGTTATTTTTTGACACCGGGGAATTACTTAGTTAACATAGCACTGAGTATCCCAAATATGCTGTTAGTAGATTTAAAAGAAAATGCTTGCCGTATTATGATAACTGATACCGGATCTGAATTAGCGATGTATGACGGAGCTGATTATGGATGCGTATTTTCTCCGTGTGAATGGATTACTGAAACTAGTTAATTTTAAATAAATAAAAAATATGATACAAAATTTAAAAAAAATAATTAACACCATCTTTAGAAAGGTTCTGGGGTACCAAATCGTTAAATTCAATAAATTTCATATCTTCTTTTTTAGTGATGTATTTCAAGAGAGAATTAAAAAATTTCTTGATGAAAATTCTCCTCAGGGGAAAATTCTAGATATCGGCTCTGTTTTAGGGAACTATTCAAAAGAACATTTTGCCAAACAAGAAATTACGACGTTTGATATTCAACCTCCTGCTGATGTCATTGGGAATGTAATGTATATGCCTTTTGAAAATGATAGTTTTGATTACGTAATTTGTTTTGAAATTATGGAACATGTACAAAATCCATTCAGAGCCATTAATGAAATACATAGGGTTCTTAAACCGGGCGGAAAATTCGTTGGATCAGCACCGTTTATGCACGAAATTCACAATGAAGGATACGGCGATTATTGGCGATTTACAAGACAAGGCTGGAAGAAATTACTAAAAGATTTTGATAATATTTCTATTACACCTTATGAAGGAAAAGAATTCACACCTGGCTGGTATTTAGTAACGGCGAGAAAAAAAAATAGATTGAAAATATGAAAAATATATTAAGAAAAATAAGACAAAAGGATTAAGAATTATCTAATTAAGGACCTTGTTAGAGACCTTGAACAACTAATTATGCGTGAATCAGACATTCAAAAAATGTTGCTGGGAAAAATTCTTGTGAATGAGTTATTAAAGAAGGGTCTTTTAGAGAACATACATGAAAGTGAATTTAAAGTTTTTTCTCAGTGGGAAGATGACGGCATAATTCAATATATAATTAATAACATTGATATACCTAACAAAACTTTCATTGAATTCGGAGTAGAAGACTATACAGAGGCAAATACGAAATTTTTGCTGATAAACAACAAATGGTCTGGGCTCATTATGGATTGCTCTGAAGAATTTATGGAACGAGTGTGGCGTAGCGGAATTTATTCAGGATATGATTTAACTGCAATGCAGGCATTCGTTAATGCAGAGAATATAAACGACCTAATTGCAAGACGGTTTAAAGGATGTGTTGGACTTCTTTCTATCGACATTGACGGGAATGATTATTGGGTATGGAAAGCTATAACCACAGTATCTCCCGTAATTGTTATTATGGAATACAATAGCGCATTTGGAATACACAGGCCTATTACTGTGCCATACGATAAGAATTTTAATAGAACCAAAAAACATCACAGCAATCTTTACTATGGAGCATCGCTGCTTTCTCTTTGTGATTTAGCTGAAGAGAAAGGTTATGCTTTTATAGGTACGAATAGTTGTGGAGGTAATTCTTATTTTATAAGAAAAGATAAAATCGGCAGCTTAAAAGCGTTAACGCCGGAAGAAGGATATGTATTAACAAAGACAAGAGAACACCGAGATAAAAATGGAAATCTCACTTTTTTAGCGCCTCAGGAAGCCATAAAGAGCCTGCGGGGAATGCCAATTTTTAATACGAGAGAAAATAAGATTGAGGCATTGTGATAAATTTAAATATTTACCTTATCATTCGTTTTTATTTTTAAGACGAGCTATTGTGATAGACGTAACTCCTTTGTGTTTTACAACCTCAGAAGCGCACTCATTCGCAAAATGAATAGCCTCTTCAATGTCTCCTGTTTCCGCGTACTTCACGAGTAATGCCGCAAAGAAACTGTCTCCGGCACCAGAAACATCTTTAACCTCAACCTTCTCTTTTACGGGATAAATCTTACCCCGAAATACTGCGCCAAACTCCCCTTTTGTACAAATAACCTTATCATTAAGCATCTTTGTTATAGAATTTTTTGAGCGTTCATATTCATAATTATTGATCTTAATAAATTTTGCTTTGGCGACCCAATCACCTAAAACTTTTTTCGTATCAATAAAAACATTGTCGTGATGCTCACAAAAATACTCAATGTCTTCTTCGGTTAAAAAACCTTTGTTGTAATCTGAAATGGCGAGCATGTTGTAATCTAAAGGTATTTTCCGAACATCAACTCGTTCCATTTTATGGTCCGTATCCACCCTAATAAACATATGGTTACTAGTAAGGTCCATATATCTGGTTTTTGTGACCGTGCGCCAATTTGAATTTGTAACAATATCACAATCATCCATAATGCCTTGGATATTTCTCTCCACATTTTTCGCCATACCCGGATTTTCTGTTTGTTTAACAATACGCAATGCAGGAACCGGTATATCTGGGCAAAGACGTTCAGCGTAGCAATACACAAATATATCCAAACAACTTTCTCCTACGATAAGTATTTTTTTCATTTTAGTATCTACTTTTTCTTTCTATTATCATTACGGGGCCCTTGGATAATTGAGCTGACTTAAAAGCTTTCAGCACATCAATTCCCGTTACTGGATCAAAGATAGGAAAACTCACTAATTTTTGGAATACCTCTGTAAGATCTTGAGAATGTGTAGGTCCTGCATAAAAGGGACCTGCATCCGATGCTACGGCTACGGCTCTTATTATCACTGGCACTTTATATTCCCCATGGGAAATTCTTTCTATCTTATCCATATGATTACAAATCGCATCAGCTGCCACTAACATAAAATCGTGTCTTTCAAAATATATTACTGGCCTAAATCCTTCAAAAGACATTCCTATTGCCAATCCTGATATAAGATTTTCTGCCACAGGTGTTTCTATTTTTTGTTCGTCTGGAACATTTTTTAATGTACCCATAGCATCACCTTTTTTTACGCTATATCCCAAAAAAACAGCTCCTTTTTCGCCAAGCTCGGTCATAGATTGAATCACGGCATCGTTGTATGTTATATCTAATCCATTTAATTCCTCAAAAGAAGGAAATGTTTGGGGCTTTAATAAAGGAAAATATTCCTCATCTGTTTTTCGAACAGCCTTTGATAAATCAATCATCCCCGGTCTTCTAGTGTGAGGATAAGTAATAACATAATGATATTTAATTACAGAGGGAGAATTCCATTTGTATTCTGCTGTTTTTCCCCATCTTTCTTCATTAGTTGCCTCTACTGACCTATTGTTGTTTTCAACAATAAATGTGCAAGGAAGTTCAAAGCCATCCACATATCGCACGGCCTCAAAAAGATGACCTGAATCCTCGTTAGCATCACCCACAAAGCACCAAACTCTTTGTTTTGATTTCTTTTTCTTTAATGCCCAAGCAATCCCAGCGGCTATTGCTGGTGTTCCCCCTATTATAGCTGAACAGAAAAAGTTCCTTTTTCTATCATATACATACATACTCCTGCCATCTAATATCATCTGTTTTAATTTTTCGGGAGGAATTCCATGCAAAAGAGCATGATAATGATTTCTGTGATTTGATATAATATAATCATCCTCTTTTATATCCTTAAAAATATTAATTAATTGCTCTTCATTGCCGCCAGCTAAATGAAAAATGAACGGCAGTTTGTTATCCAGATACAAATCGCTAATCTCATTTTCAAAAGCTATTAATTCTTCTTTAGTCCATTGTTTTCTCATAAAAATTATATATTTATTATTATTCTGCCGGCTTGTCCTTTTCTTACCAGATCAATTGCGTCATTGATTTGATCCAGCTTCATCCTGTGAGTAATTATATTATCAATTTTTAATATGCCGGCTTTATATAACTTAACATATCGCGGTATATCAACAGAGGGAGAAAATTTACCTCCTTGAGTCGCTTTGATAACCTTGCCTTCCCCGTTAAATAGATGCTCCGCGTTGCTTAATTCAACGCTTTCCCCCGGCGCTAGTTGGCCAATTAATATGTATCTGCCGCTACCGGAAAGAAGCGGTATTGTCTCTTCTATACTTTTTTTGTTGCCGGAAGTATCAATAATTATATCCACATTTTTTACCCCGAATTTTTCATTCAAAACATCTTTGATTGATTCTTTTTTGCAATTAATAAAAAGGTGTCCCTTAAGAGACTCGCAAATTTCTTTTTTATTATCATGAATATCTACGCCTATAATAGGATATGCCCTCCTTATAGAGGCGGCATTTATTAAATTTGCACCAAGCCCGCCCAAACCGACAACCATGACGCTTTCCCCTATTTTTAAATCAGCTTCATTCTCCACTACGCCAAGGGCTGTAGACATGCCGCATCCAAGCAAGGCGCAAAACTCATTAGAAATATCCTGAGGAACAGATGTAATTCTGTTTTCTGATACAATCGAATACTCGCTAAAAGTTGTAATTTTTCCGCTTCGCATCGTTTTCCCTTTAAATATATAGGTAGGGAAATCCGATTCAATGCCATCTCCTTTACGCCAATGCATAACTACTTTGTCGCCTTTTTTTACTTTAGTAACGCCTACACCGACATCTTCTACGAGACCGCATCCTTCGTGACCCAGAAGGTGCGGAATATATTTCGCGTTGTTTTTATTACCCGCAATTTCCTGTAGCTGGGCGCCACAAATGCCACTTACCAGAACTTTCACCAAAACCTGGCCAAACGATAGTTCGGTCAAGGCAACATCGCCAACTGTTAACGGACTATTTATTTTCTCTAAGATAGCAGCTTTCATTGACTATTTTAGTACAAAAATCTACTATTAAATATTAATAAGTTATCAATTTTTGAGTATATCAACTTTCTGAAAATATGTCAAATATTTTACTCTGCCACCACCGCCGTTTAGGTGACCACATTATATGCCACGGCATTGTTCGAGAATACTGTAAAAAGTACAAAAAAGTTGCGATCTTTTCATTGCCTCACAATTTTCCATCTGTATCTTTTATGTACAGGGATCTAAAAAACCTCACGATCATCAAAGGAAATGATGCGTTTGTGAAAAGATTCATATTTCTCAATACCTTCAAATTCGGCAAGTTCAAGTACAATCAGATAAAGTTGGTGGGTTTTCAATATTTGAACCAATATTCAGGCGTGCCTTTTGAAAAACAATTCTATCAAATTGCCGGAGTGGACTTTGCAAAAAAGTGGGAGAGCTTTTTTGTTGAGAGAGATCTTGAAAGGGAACGAGCTCTTTTCAAACAGGCCTCTCTGAAAAAAGACTATGTATTCCTCCATGAAGATGTAAGGAGAAACTTCATTATTTATAGAGAAAAGATCAAAAAAAATTACGCGATATTTACACCAGACAAAAAATTGACAGAAAATATTTTTGATTACTGCACCATCATAGAAAAAGCAAAGGAGATACATGTTATAGATTCCTCGTTTATGTTTTTGATTGATTGTCTTAATTACGAGAATCCGGATCAAAAATTGTATGTTCATAGGTACGCCAGAGAGAATGACGCGTGGTTATTACCTGTTCTCAAGAAAAATTGGCATATATTCGCATAGTATGAAAATAATAAACAAAATAAAAAATAAATTAATTAAGCTAATGGTTGAATTAAGAAAAGAAAACGCGGCCGAAAAAAACAATAAGAATGAACTGTTAAAATCAATAAAAAATCTCGGCGATGAAAAGACTGCTGGCAAAAGCGCTTGGGACAGATACTGCCA
>JAGUWE010000140.1 GCA_020062525.1 Patescibacteria group bacterium
TCGAAGAAAGACCGGTTCCCACAAATAATATTGAAGAGCAGCCCTCGAATGACCTTTGGGGGAAAATCGCCAAGGCATCACTTTATCTTTTGGTTTTTCTCCTGCCTCTGTTTTTTCTTCCGCTGACCATAGCGCCGGTGGAAATAAACAAACAGTTCTTGGCGTTAGTTCTGGTTTTGGTTGCCTTCCTTTGTTATCTAATCCGTTCAATCAACAGCCGAAAGATTTTTTATCCGAAGTCCTCGTTGTCCTTAGCGGTTTTAATTTTTTTGGCGATGGCGGGCATCAGCGCTATTTTTTCTCAAGCCCGCGAGGCGAGTATTTTCGGAAATTTTATCCAGCCGGACGCTCTTTTAGCTTTTTCGGTTTACGCTTTGACTTTCTTTTTAACGGCAATTTTTTTCCGAAAAGAGGATTTAACTAGAATAGGCCTTTGTTTTTTTGCCGGTTTGGCGCTGACGGCAATTTTCGGTCTGCTCCAGATTTTCGGGAAATTCATTTTTCCCTGGGGATTCGCCCGACAGACCGGCTTTAACGCCATCGGCTCAACGACAAGCTGGGGGATTTTTATCACCTTTGGTTTGGTGATGATTGTTACCGCGCTAATCAGTTTAAAACCGTCTAAGATTTTTAAAATTATTTTGTCATTAGCGGGGTTGTCAATGCTGGCGATACTGGTTATCCTTAATTATCAATTGCTTTGGCTCGGATTGGCCTTAACGATGTTTTTGCTGGTTGTGTTCAGATATTCGGCAAAGGCCGAAATGAGTTTGCCTTTGGTCATAATCATCATTTCTCTGTTTTTTATTCTGGTTAATCAGCAGCTGCCCGCTTTGATTTCCGTGCCAACGGAAGTCAGGCCCAATTTTTCAGCCACCTTGAGCGTGATTAAAGGAACGTTGGCCGGAAACCCCACACCAAAGCAAGATTGGTACGGGGTGAAGCAGATTTTGTTTGGTTCGGGCCCGGCCACTTTTGGTTACGATTACGCCCGTTTCCGGCCACAAGCTCTGAATCAAACCATTTTTTGGCCGGTTAGATTTAATCAGGGATTCAGTTCTTTCGCCACTCTTTTGGCAACTCTCGGCGTTTTGGGAATTTTAGCTTTTCTCTTCATTGTTTTTTCTTTTATTCGGCGGAGTTTAAGGGCCTGGAAGGATAAAAATCATTTGGTTATTGTTTCCGGGTTGTCATTTTTGCTCATTAATTTGTTTATTCATCCCGCCTTTTTCGCTCAATTCTTTTTTATTTTTTTGGGGCTGGGTCTTTTGATAATCGGCTCGGAGAAAGATTTTGAGATGGAATTTTATTCGGGAAGCAAATTGGAGAGAACCCGAAAGTTTATAGTTTTTCTGGGCGCGATTCTTTTGATAAGTTTTATTTTGTTCACGCTTTATTTAACCAGCCAAAAATATGTCGCCGCTATTTATTATGCCAAAGGGCTTCAGAGTTCATCTCTAGCTCAATCGGTAGCTCGGTTAGAAAAAGCCGTCAGGTTAGCTTCCCAATCCGACCAATATTTACGGGCGTTAAGCCAATCTCTGCTTCTGCAGGCTAACGAGTTAGTGAAAACCGCCACTAATGAGAATGCCCAAACCGTTCAGCCTCAGATTCAAAATGTTATTGCCAGAGCGCTTAATGGCGCCCGCCAAGCCACCGAGCTCAATCCCGTTGATTCTTTAAACTGGGAAAACCTCGCCTCTGTTTATGAAAAAATCATTCCGATTACTTCTGGCGCCGACTCTTTAGCCGAAGAAAATTATAAAAAAGCGATGGCTCTTGATCCGAATAATCCTCAGGAGTTGGTTAATTTATCAAGAAGTTTAATTTCGGCGGCTGATATTTACGGAGTAACCAATCCCAATTTAAAACAAGACAAATTAAACAAAGCCAAAACTTATTTAGAAGAATCTTTAAAACTTAAATCCGACTACGCGCCAGCCCATTTTCTTTTGGCAGCAGTGGCTCTGCGAGAAGGTAAAACCCAAGAAGTAATCGCTATTTTAGAATCAGTCAAACAAGCCGCTCCTTTTGACGCCGGTTTGGCTTTTCAATTAGGCCTGATTTATTACCAAAATAATCAGTTTGACGAATCCCAGACTGAATTTGAAAGAGCGGTCGGCTTAAACGAAAATTATTCCAACGCCCGGTATTTCCTGGGTCTGATTTACGACCAAAAAGGCCGGAAGCAAAAAGCTATTGAGCAGTTTGAGAAAATAAAAGCGCTCAATCCCGATAATCAGGAAATAAAAAATATTTTGGTTAATTTGAAAGAGGGCCGAGCGGCTTTGGAAGGCATCGCCCCGCCGGCCCAGCCACCGGCCGAACGCATTGAAGCTCCGGTGGGGGGAGTAGAATTTAGAAATTCAATAGAAACTAATAGAAACTAATAGAAACTAATAGAAATAAGAAGAAATACATTTTATTAAAAGATTTGGAAGTTTATCAATTGGCAAGGGAATTATCTATGATTGGATGGGGAATGTATAAAGATTTAGATTGGCAAACAAAAAAAATAATGGGCGATCAATTTATTGAAGCCGTTGATTCAATCGGAGCAAATATTGCTGAAGGCTATAGTCGATTCCATTATTTGGATAAGATAAAATTTTATTATACGGGTCGCGCTTCTTTAAGCGAATGCAATGATCATTGGTTAGAATTATTGCGTGAAAGAGAAAAGGTTAAAGA
>JAGUWE010000112.1 GCA_020062525.1 Patescibacteria group bacterium
CGAGTTTCTATTAGTTTCTATGAGTTTCAGAAACTTATAGAAATTAGCTTCGCGAAATTAGTAGAAACTTATTGTTTGATATTTGAATTTTGAATTATCCCCTCCGCTTCTTTTAAGTTTTTTGCCTCAAAATCAGCTTCCAAGCTTGGCAATTGACTGTAACGACCTTCTTTTCTTTTAATCCGAATAACTTTAACTTGGGGCAATTTTTGTTTGACCGCGTTAATATGAAGCGGAAAGTCCTCTAACAAAAAAATATTCTTGTCTTTTTTGTTCTTTAAAAATTTTTTAATCAGTTCGGCTTTATCCTGATCGCCGATTATGATTTGAGAAAAATGCTTGCTAATGCCGCCGTTTTTTATTTTTATCTCTTGAAATTGTGTTTCGCCGTAAGAAATTAAAATTAAATCTTTTTTTGAAAAATTTTTTAGAAATTTTTCTGAATCGGGAAAAAGAAATTTTTTGGTATTCTTAAAGAGTTTCCCTAAATCCCTTTTAAGTTTCTTATCTTTTAGGTTATGTTTTTCTTTCAAAATTTTAATTTGGCACCAAGGATCATATTTTTTTAATCCTTTTTTTGTTTGAATCGGATAATCATAATAGGTCTCAAAAAAAATTTTTTGAGAAACGCCATTTTTCAAAAAAACACCAACTAACTCTTTTTTAAAATGTTTGGTGTTAAAGAGAACGTCATCAAAATCAATGAAGATAAGCATAAAAATTATTCAATAGTCTTGTCTCTCATCACCACTTCTTGCGGCAGGGTTGCCACGCCTGGATCAAGTTTCACTCCCGGATAAAAAGAAGTGTTAATGCCAGCTTTGACACCATCGCCGCAAATTACGCCTAATTTTCGCAGTCCCGAATCAACCAGTTCGCCCTTAATCATTGAGCGAATGGTTTTGCCATCGTGACGCAGATTAGCGGTAATGGTGCCGGCACCAAAATTAACATTTTTGCCAATAATGGAATCGCCGATATAAGAAAGATGAGCAATATTAGTATTACTACCAATAATGGTATTTTTAAGTTCCACGGCCTGACCAATGTGACAATTATCGCCAATAGTTGCATGAGGCCGTAAATAACAATTCGGACCAATTGAACAATTTTCACCAATCAAAATTGGCCCTTCCAAATAAGCAGAGGACTTAATAACCGTCTTTTTACCAATCTGAACCTGTCCTTTAATGACTGCGCCTTTTTCAACTTTGCCTTTAATTTCGGTTTTCAATTGATTAAGAAAATAATGATTCGGCTCAAATAAGGACCAAGGATAAGTAATCGGAAACCAAAAATCACTGACTTTTTGCCAGTAAAAATTTTCTCCCTGAGAAATGAAAAATCTAATATAATCAATAATCTCTAATTCACCGCGTTTGCTTTTTTGAAGTTCATGACTAAAGATTTTTGTATCAAAAATATAAGCACCAGTATTAACCAAATTGGATTTTGGCTTGGCTGGTTTTTCTTCAAAATCAAGCAGTTTCCTGCCTTTGACTTTCAAAACGCCAAAACGACCTGGGTCGTCAATCTCCTTGGCCAGAAGGGCGTATCTAAACTTGATTAACTTTTTTAAATCGCACTGGCTATACAAATCATCGCCATTTAAAACCAAAAATTTATCTTTTAATTTGTTTTGAGCGCAAAGTAGCGCTCCGCCAGAACCGTTTCTTTTTTTTTGTTCAATAAAACTTAACTTGAGTTTGCCAAAACTCCTGCCTAAATAATCTCTTATCATTCTCTGTCGATAGCCAATCACAATGATGACTTCTTTGGTTAGACCTTGAAGTTGGGTTAAATTGCGCTCAATAATTGTTTGATTAGCAACTCGAAGCAGTGGTTTGGGCTTTGTTTTAGTTAAAGGGTAAGTTCGGGTTGACTCACCGGCAGCTAAAATTACGACTTGCATAAGAGTGAAATTAAAATTTTAGCTAGTTTATCACTATCATGCCGAATAAAAGAACGCTGAGCTGCTAAGGCATCTGATTTACTATATTTTAGTTTTTTGTCACTTAAAATGTTTGCTCGTGTAATTCGGTAGTTTCTCTTGGAGCGATCATTTTTATGAAACTCAACTAATAATTCTTTTTGGTCGGCATACTTTTTAATCAATTTTGGATCAGGTTTTTGGGTATTGAAGGTAACAAAATCAATCCGTTCGCTGCCTATATAGCTATTAATAGAATCAATATAATTATCCAGAGTAAAATTTTCTGTATGTCCTTTTTTGTTAACCAAATTACAGTTATAAACAACTTTGGCTTTGGATTTCCTAATCGCTTTGGAAATTCCTTGCACCAAAAAATTGGGAATAATACTGCAGTAATGATTACCTGGACCAATAATGATTAAATCTGCCTCCAGTATTTTTTGAATCGCTTTTTTGTTAGCTTTGGCTGGAGGTTTTAGATAAATCTTTTCAATACCAACTTTTTCAATTTCAAAATTATGATTTATTTGTTCCTCACCTTGAAGAATCTTTCCATTTTTAAGTTCCATATACAAATTTGTATTTTCATCTGTTACCGGGATGACCTCGCCTTTAACATTTAATATTTTTGCCGCCTCTTCCACCCCCTTGGCAAAATTATCATTAATTTTTTCTAGAGCCGAAAGAAAAATATTGCCGAAACTATGACCCTTAAGACCACCGTTCTCAAAACGATAATTCATCAGTTCCCGAAGCATTGCGGAAGATTCACTTAGAGCCACCAGGCATTGACGTACATCTCCTGGGGGGAGTACCCCTAATTCATCACGAAGAACTCCGGTTGAACCACCATCATCTGCCATTGAAACAACCGCCGAAATATTAACCGGATATTTTTTGAGTCCGGAGAGCAAAGTAAAACTTCCTGTGCCTCCGCCAATGGTAACGATATTTTTCATAAAAAATTTAAAATGCAAAATGACAATGTAAAATCTCAAAATTCCTAATTAACCTAATGTCTAATTATTCTAATCAAATCCTAATGACTAATTTTTTAAAATAATTTAGACATTAGTCATTCCTTAGGTTAATTAGGTCAATTAGAATAATTAGA
>JAGUWE010000070.1 GCA_020062525.1 Patescibacteria group bacterium
AAAGAGATTACTAAAAAAGTTATCAATTATCTTAAAAGTGATTCTTTTGATTTCATGGCCATTAATTTTGCCAATCCGGATATGATTGGCCATACCGGCAATCTCAAAGCAGCCATTGATGCTTGCGAGGTTGTCGATAACTGTGTTGGACAAATCGCGCCAGTTGTGTTCAAAAGAAATGGTACCTTAATTGTTACTGCTGATCATGGTAATGCCGAGGAAATGATTAATTTTAAGACAGGCGAAGCTAATACTCAGCACACTTCTAATTTAGTACCTTTTATTCTAATTAATCAAACTTTTTCTAAAAATAAAATAAAATTAAAAGAAGATGGTGTTTTGGGAGATATCGCGCCGACAATTCTTAGTTTAATAGGCCGAGAAATACCAAAAGAGATGACAGAGAGAAGTTTAATATAAGTCAAAAGTTGTAAGTTGTAAGTTTAATATTGTATGCCTAATACAACAAAAAAGAAAAACACACCTTTAATGCTTATTATTTTGGATGGCTGGGGCATTGCTCCAGGGTCCGAAGGCAATGCCATTAGTTTAGCCAAAAAGCCAAATTTTGATCAGTTTATAGAAAAATATCCGGTTTTGACTTTACGGGCTTCAGGCGAAGCAGTCGGACTGCCTTGGCGCGAAATGGGCAGCTCTGAAGTTGGGCATATGAACATCGGCGGCGGCAAAATTGTCTATCAGGCTTTGCCGCGAATTAACCATGCCATTTGGGATAAAAGTTTTTTTAAGAATGAAGCTTTTTTAAAGGCCTGTGCTCATGTTAAGAATAATAATTCAATTTTGCATTTTATCGGTTTAGTTTCCAATGGCAGAGTTCATAGCAGTATTGATCATTTTTACGCTCTGTTAGATTTAGCTAAAGAGCAAAAAGTAAAGGAAGTTTATATTCAGGCTATTTTAGACGGCCGCGACACTGCCTATAATGAAGCAAAAAATTTAATTGAAAAACTACTGGAAAAATTAAATTATCTTAATTTAGGTCAGATAGTTAGTCTCTCTGGCCGTTTTTGGGCCATGGATCGCGACAATCACTGGGAAAGAATTGAAAAAGCTTATTTAGCCATGGCTTGCGGCCAAAGCGATCAGTATTTTGAAGATCCGACTCGGGCGATTGATGTTTCTTATCAGAAAAATATTTTTGATGAACAGTTTATCCCGACGGTTATCACTAAAGACAACCAAGCGGTTGGCATTGTCAAAGAAAATGACGCCGTGATTTTTTTTAATTTCCGAGCTGACCGGGCGCGAGAGCTAACCAAGGCCTTTGTTTTGCCCAGTTTTGAAAAATTCAGTCGTCCTTCTTATTTAAAGAATTTATTTTTTGTGACTATGACTGAATATGAAGCTAATCTGCCGGTTGAAGTAGCATTTGGACCAGAGATAGTTGAAGAACCATTGGCTAAAATTTTAAGTGACAGGGGCTATAAGCAGTTGCATGTTGCTGAAACAGAAAAATACGCCCATATTACTTATTTTTTTAATGGTGGTGTAGAAAAACCTTTCCCGGGCGAGGATAATGTGATTATACCATCGCCACGAGTCAGTTCCTATGATAAAACGCCGGCCATGTCTGCTTATGAAATTACTAATCGTATATTAGAAGAATTGACTCAAGATAAATATGATTTCATTGCCGTTAACTTTGCCAATCCGGATATGGTAGCACATAGCGGCAATTTGGAAGCCACAGTCAAAGCAATTGAAGTGGTTGATGAATGTTTAGGTAAGATTGTCAATTTAGTTTTGTCAAAAGATGGCTTTATTGTTATTACCGCTGATCACGGCAATGCAGAAGAGGTCATTAATATGAGAACTGGTGAAATCAATAAGGAACACTCCACTGCTCCCATACCTTTTATTTTGATTGGTAGAGAGTGGGAGGGCAAAACCATTGCTGGCGTAGAGCCGGTCGGCAAGGATTTAAGTTTATTAAAACCAGCTGGACTTATTTCCGACATTGCGCCAACAATTTTAAAACTTTTAGGTATTCCCAAAGCAAAAAAAATGACAGGAATCAGCTTAATTTAAAATTCAAAATGTAAAAATCAAAATGACAATGCAAAATCTAAAAATTATCTCATTCCAAAATCATTTTAATTTTAGTTCATTTTACATTTTACACTGTCATTTTGCATTTTGATATTTAAATTTTGAATTTATTTTTTATGCCTGAACTTCCCGAGGTGGAGACAATTGTTAGCGGTCTTAAAGTAAAAATCATTGGTAAAAAAATCAAGCAAATAGAAATAAGAGACGATAAAGTAATAGCTACCCCCAAAGATGATTTTTTAAAACAAGTTTTAGGAAAAATTGTTAAATCAGTCAGTCGGCGGGCAAAAATTGTGGTAATTGAATTAGCAGAGGAAGGGTTTTTATTGGTTCATCTTAAATTGACAGGTCAGTTGATCTATCAGCCCCATCACGGCGCTATTATTGCCGGCGGTCATCCCATCACTCATATTAACAAGGCTTTGCCTAATAAATTCACCAGAGTAATTTTTATTTTTAATGATCAAAGCAAAGTTTATTTTAATGATGTCAGGCGTTTTGGCTGGGTTAAATTAGTTGAAAAAGGTGAGTTAGAAAAAATTTACTCTGAATTAGGCATTGAACCGTTAAGTTCTGATTTTAGTTTGACGAAATTGCAAGAAATTTTAACTCGCCAAAAAAATAGAACTATTAAACAGGCACTGATGGAGCAAAAATATTTAGC
>JAGUWE010000104.1 GCA_020062525.1 Patescibacteria group bacterium
GCATGTCTATTGCAAAAAATGAAGACTTAGAGAATCTTTATCAGTGTTTTATCGAATACTGCCAAGAAACTCTAAATCCTGGCGGCAGACTAGCTGTTTACACGAGCGAGTACGAAATGTTGAAAAAAATTATCTTGAAATCAAAATTTAAGATTATAAAAACATTGGAGTTAAAATTTCTAACATCGGTAAATGCATACCTTCGCCCGAAAATCTTCGTATGTAGATTGAAACAGAGTTTTGCGCAAAAGTCATCTGATTATGAAAGAGTTTGATTTAGAAAAATATTTGAGTAAATATAAAAATACCATCATCGATTTCTTTCGATTTCCTGGTAATTATGGTGATTCCCTTATCTGGCATAGGACAAAAATATTATTGTTGTCGCTTAACATTTCAGAGCACTATGTAGGCATTCCATCTCCAAAATATAATGATGTTTTATTTATAGACGGCGGCGGGAATCTTGTCGACTATTATTCTGATGTTAGAGACTTCTTAATAAAGAAACCGGCTTTATATGATGAGATAATTATTCTTCCACATACAATATTTGGCGAAAAGCAGATTGAAGTCTTAAATAATATTTCAAGCAAGCTAACAGTTTTTTGTCGTGAAAGAGTTTCTGCAAAATTTTTAGAAGATAGGCTTGCACATAGCGAGGTTTACCTATGGCACGATTGTGCATTTTACAATAAATTTTCTCCAGTATCTTCGGGAGAAGCCGCTCTTAATGCTTTTCGATCAGATAAAGAATCAATACTACACACACTGCCAGAATCAAATAATGATCTATCTTATAACGGATATGCCACAAAACCCCTTAACGAGTTAATCGATGTATTGCAAAAATACGAGCAGATAAATACTGATAGGTTACATATAGCCATAGGTGCTACATTACTTGGAAAACAGGTTAGATTATTTCCGAATTCATATTATAAAAATAGAGCGGTTTTCGATTACTCTCTTAAGGAATTTTCTAATGTGAGTTTTGTTGAAAACTTTAATAGTCAGTAATATGCTTAATTTTAAAACAATATCCGAAATCTTTTTAGATTTTCTTAATAACCCATCAATCATATTAAAATCCGAAGATCGATTGAGTCACCTCATAAAGTTAAATATGGAAACAAATCAAAAGCTGTGGAATCTTGAAGATTCGGCAAGAATGGTTGAGCTCGGCCCGGAACACGTTGCTGCTGTTAAACAGGAAATAGATAAAAATAATCAGATTAGGAATAATCTAATTAGAGATATTGATACCGAAATCACGAATCAAATACGAGTTGTCCCGCTTAATTCTCAAGCACAATTCTATAGTGAGAGTCCCGGAATGATTATAGATCGGCTTGCGATTTTGTATATCAAGATATCTGTTATTAGAGATTTATTGTCGGTAATCAAAGAAACAGATCTAGTAGAAGAATACAAAGAAAAAGAAGGTATAATTTTAGGACAGATAAACCGTATTGGTGACTTTTTGGATTCCTACTTAAACAAACTTGAACGCAAAGAGATCTTTTTTGATATACAGCAGCCAGTTAAGATTTATAACGATAAAAGAGTCGAAGGATATATCAAGTTTTTAAAACAGAATAGAAAAGACTTGTAAAATCACATTGTTCACTTTTGTTATACTGAAGTAAACCGCACCATCACAAGAAATCTTCTCTTCCAGCAAACGGGCAAACAAAAAGGAAAGGGGTCTGAGTGTCATCCCCACCAGGAATTTTTGCCCGCTTGCTTTCCGCCGAAGGCGGAATGGGGTGGGAAAGCGTTTTCGCAATTCCTGCATCAGCAGGAAAGCAAAACAGAAAAATTTTCTTTTCCTTAATGGCGGTCTCAAACTTTTAACGCAACGAGTCTATTAATGACTTCATTCGGTTTCTCATAGTGTAGCACGGCGCGAGGACGATCGTTAAGCCGTCTCTGCGCTCGCTTGATTTGGTAACGCGAGGTTTTGGAGAAATCGGTGCCCTTGGGGAAATACTGGCGAATGAGGCCGTTCGTGTTCTCGTTCGTGCCCCGCTCCCATGGGGAACCCGGATGGGCGAAGTAGACCTGAATGCCTGTATCAATGGTAAAGCGTTTGTGCTCAAGCATCTCTTTGCCCTGATCGTAGGTGAGTGTCTTTTTGAGTTCGGTCGGTATCGTTCGGAACGCTCTGGCGTATGCCCGGCGCACCGCCACCGCCCCCTTGTTCTTGCCTAAGGGCACAAGCAGAGTGTAACGGGTAGTACGCTCCACCAGGGTGCCGAGTCCGCTTTTGCGGTGTTTGCCGAGAATGAGATCGCCTTCCCAGTGACCGGGAACGGAACGGTCGGCCACCTCCTTAGGCCGCTCCTCGATGGAGAGCATATTAGCGATTTTGCCTCGGTCTCCTTGTATTTTTGCATGTTCCTTCTTCCTTCGGTACTTGTGCTCCTGCCGAAGGGCTTTGATGAGGGTGCGCCGCAATTCGCCGCGCGGCAGAACGTAAATGTAGCGGTAGATAGCCTCGTGAGAAATACGCATGGTCATATCCCAAGGATACTCCTTTTTGAGCCGTTCCTGTATTTCCCGAGGCGACCACTCGCGGGCGAGACCGGCGAGGATATATTGGCGAAGGCGATCCTCTTGAGCTAGTCGACTCTTGCCGAGACGGCGGGACGAGGCGCGGCTCTCCGCCTTTCTACCGGCCGAGAAAGCTCGGTATTCACTTCTCGATCTCTGGCCGCACCCTCGCCTCACCTCATGGGATATGGTGGAGGGATGACGGTTCAAGTTATGAGCCATCTCGGAGAGTGATGTGCCCGCCGCGAGTCCTCGGCTGATTTCCTCGCGCTCGCGGTTCGTGAGGCGCCGATACTTTTTGATGTTGTGCATACGAATGGATTATACCCATTCGTTGCGCTAAATGTCTGACGCCAAGTAAAAGAAAAAATGGGCGCGCGAGTAAAAAATGTAAAGAAAATTTTTCTGTTTTGCTCGTTGAAGCGAAGCGGAGGCAGGCGGAAACGCTGGGCGGGTCAATCGGCAAAATCCTCTGGATTTTGCTCAAAGAAAGTTCTGACATCGTCCAGCAGACACCACCAAATTGAATTAGCCGCCTCGCTCGGGGCTTCGCCCCTCGCTTCGGCGGGAAAATTTGCGAGAAAATCAAAGGGCTTTTTGAAATCAATTGAAAGTTTTTGCTGGCTGATTTGGGTTCGCAAACTTGAAAAGTTTGCCTTGTCCCGCCACAGCGGGACAAAAGCCGATTTTTTCTTTCGCCAAAGGCGAAAAGCAAAGCGAGACTTTATTAAATTGTCGGTGTAAAGCGTTGCCTTTTTCAATAATAATTAAGGGGTAAAAAATATGATCAAATACTTCATCTATTGTCGCAAATCAACCGAGGAAGAAGAACGGCAAATTCTGTCTATTGAGGCTCAACTTGCCGAGCTTCGGGATTTCGCCAAGCAGAATAATCTTTTTGTCGTTAAAGAATACACGGAAAGCAGAACGGCGAAAGAACCCGGACGACCAATTTTTAATGAAATGCTTGACGAAATTGAAAAAGGTCATGCTTCGGGAACCCAGCCCTCTATCTTATGAAAAATGATTAGAACTTGGAAATTTAGATTTATTAGCACTTTCTCTTCTGACTTATATTTCAAAAGACATAGAGGGCTGGGTCCCCGACTTTCTGGTTTGAGCCAACCCCGCAAGGCAAATTTATGCTTTCTGTGGCTTTCGGACAAGCAAAATATTACACCGACAATTTGAGAGAAAACCCAGACCTCTATGTTTTGAAAATCTTGTTATAACTTTCAAAAAAACAATTTGAATAATTTTCAAAATATAACTTTTACAATAATCGCTTAGAGGGCTGGGTTTTCTCTTGGCTTGGTTGGCAAAGAAGGAAAACCTTTACATCTTTCTACAATTCAAGGA
>JAGUWE010000126.1 GCA_020062525.1 Patescibacteria group bacterium
AAGTTGATCTTTCTTTAAAGCAAGATGATTTGTCTCTGAGCAACAGACATTTAGAGAAATTTAATCAATTGAAAAAGAATTACCAGTCTATCAGTGCCACTGATTTAGCCAAAATTAAAGAGGTTCTGCCTGAAGAAGCTGATGTCCCGGGGCTTTTAGTTCAACTGCAAAATCTTGGGCAAGAGCAGGGTTTTCAATCACTCTCAATTACCATTTCTGAGCTAAAAGAGGTTCAAGATAAAGCGGCTCAAGCCAGTGCTCAAACCTCTGAAAAGTCCCTTAGCCAATTAAAAAATGTTAAGAAGTTAGATGTCACCCTTCAATACCAAGGACTAACTACCTATGATGCTTTTAAAAGTTTTTTAACTATTTTTGAAAATAATGTCCGACTTTTTGATATTAAGAGTTTTAGTTTTACCTTAGCCAAGCCCGGCGAAAAGAGCGGAGTGGTTAACCTGAGTTTTACCACTTATTATTTGGCTCAGTAAATTCCCTACGAATTCAAAGGGGGAAGATAAAAATCCCCCTTAATTCCCCCTTTTACAAAAGGGGGAGAATATAAAGTAAGTAAGAATTTTTTCGTATATTCGTAAAAATTCGTAATTCGTAGATAAAATAGATAAAGCTTATGTTAATTTTAGAAGAAAAAGAGAAAAAAAGAGTCATCTGGTCAATTATTGCCTTAGTGGCGATTATTGTTATAATCTTTACCCTTTTGTTTTATTGGAGTTTATTAGTGGGTGGAATTTATTTACCCTCTAAACTATCCACTATTTCTTTACCTCAATTTTTTCCAGCGATTCAAGAAAAAGAGCCAATTAGCGAGACCAAAATAGAAACCCAAATTTTTCAAAATCCTAAATTTCAAGCCCTCAGATTCCATGCTTTGTTGCCGGTTCAAAAAGGCAGTGTCGGCCGTGACGACCCTTTTTCACCACCTTTTTTCCTTTCTCCTACTGAAAGGGGAGGCGAAGCAACAGAAGAGAAAGAGATTTTTCAGCCGGAAGAATAAAACCTCCCAAATATCTAATTAACCTAATGTCTAATTATTCTAATCAATTTCTAATGACCAATTCCTTAAAATAATTTGGACATTAGTCATTCCTTAGGTTAATTAGGTCAATTAGAATAATTTAAGAGAGTTATTTTGATTTTTGCATTTAGAATTTTTTGTTATGCCTAATCTTACTGATTTATTATTAAATAAACTTACTGAAAGGAAGTTGCTCAGCCTGACTGACAAGCAAAAATTAATTGAGGAAAGCAAAGCCAAAGGTGAAGAGATTGAAAAATTATTACTTCAAAAGAGACTCCTTGATGAAGAAGTTTTAACTCAGTTAAAAGGAGAACTTTTGGCTCTTCCTTATATTAATCTTAAAGGCGCTGCTCTTGATCCAGCCATAATAAGTTTATTTCCTCTTGAAATAATAGAGAATTATCAGATGCTTGCTTTTCAGAAGTTAGGCGATGAATTAAGTGTTGGTTTGGTTGAGCCGCAAAATTATCGGGCGATTGAAATTGTAGAATTTTTAGCTAAGAAAAATCATTGGCGGGTAAAATATTATATTATTTCTCAAGCCAGTTTTACTGAGGTCTATGGTAAATTTAGAACGATCAAAAAAGAAGTAGAAAGGGTCTTGGATATTGCTGAAGCCAAATATATTCCAGTTAAGGCAAAAGAAGAAATGGCCGCTGTCAAAGAGTCAGAGATTATTAAAGGAGCGCCGATTTCTAAGATCGTGGAGGTGATTATTAATCATGCCGTAGAAGGCAAGGCCTCTGATATTCATATTGAACCAGGCACTAATAACTCAAGGGTCCGTTATCGGTTAGATGGCATTTTATACACTTCGTTGATTTTGCCCGCTTATCTTCATTCAGCCATTGTTTCTCGCATCAAGGTCTTAGCCAACCTGAAATTAGATGAAACCCGGCTTCCTCAAGATGGTCGTATTCGCCTAATCATTGGCGGTAAACCGGTTGATTTTCGAGTTTCTACTTTGCCGCTTTTGGATAATGAGAAAGTGGTGCTGAGGGTCTTAGATACTTCAGCTGGCGTAATGACCTTGGCAGAATTGGGTTTTAATCAGCGTCAAGTAGTAATTGCTGAAAGAAGTATTAAAAGTTCTCACGGCATGTTTTTAGTTACTGGACCGACCGGGTCAGGTAAATCAACTACGCTTTACACCGTACTTAATATGCTCAACAAGGAGGGAGTTAACATTATTACTTTAGAAGATCCGGTTGAGTATTATTTAAAAGGCGTTAATCAAGCGCAAGTTAAACCAGAGGTCGGTTTTACTTTTGCGAGTGGCCTGCGTTCGATTTTGCGTCAGGACCCCAATATTATTATGGTGGGTGAAATTAGAGATAGTGAAACCGCTGAACTGGCGATTCACGCTGCGCTGACCGGCCATATTGTACTTTCCACTTTGCATACCAACGATGCTTTTGGCGCTATTCCCCGGCTGATTGATATGAAAGTTGAACCCTTTTTATTGGCCTCAACTTTAAATTTGGTCATTGCCCAAAGATTGGTCCGCCGTCTTTGTCAAAGTTGCCGCCAAGAAGTTAAATTACCGGCTAATCTTAAAGACGAGGTCTTAAAAGAACTAACCACTTTACCCGAGGAGTATTCAGAAGAAATTTATCTGAAAAATGTTGAAAAAATTGCAACTGAAAAATTGGTCTTTTATTTAGGTAAGGGGTGTTCTC
>JAGUWE010000017.1 GCA_020062525.1 Patescibacteria group bacterium
ATGGCTGGTTTTCGGTTAGGTTGGGCTGTAGCGCCAAAAGAGATTGCCGAGAAAATAGGGCTAATGATTCAAACAGTTTTTTCGGCCGTGCCGCCTTTTATTCAATACGCCGGCATCGCAGCTTTAACTGGCGACCAGTCGCAGATTTTAGTGATGAAAGAAGAATATCGTAAAAGGAGAGAAGTTATCGTTGATGGCTTAAACAGTTTGCCTGGCGTTAGTTGCATAACGCCCCAAGGAGCTTTTTACGCTTTTCCTAACATTACCGCCACTGGTATGACGAGCGATGAGTTTGCTAATTTTGCTTTAGAAAAGGCAGAAGTGGCGTTGCTACCTGGTAATACTTTTGGCCAACACGGCGAGGGTTATGTCCGGCTTTGTTATGCTAATTCAAAAGAAAATATTAAAGAAGGTCTTGAGAGATTAAACAAGGCCTTAAACGAAAGATAACCCTTCACTTAAGCACAGCAATGTTTAAAATTCAAACTTAATGCCGATAACTTATAAAATTTTTTTGAGAAATTTTATTTAATAAGGTGGGGGACAAAAAGAGGGCGAACATTTTTGTTCGCCCTTTGCGTTAAATAAAAGAGTTTTAAATAATTATAAACTCTCTTTTTTGGGAAGTCAAATTCAAAATTGACAAAGAGGTGAGTTTGGCTTACAATAATGACAATCATCCTCCCTTATTTTTTAAACCACCTTAGAAATTTATCTTTGTAGCGGGGTTATTAAAAGAATTAATACTATGTTGAGAAAACAGCAAATTTCTAACCCGCTTCGACAAGTAAGCGAGGCGAGCGGGGCGAACAAAAATTTAGAACGGGAAATTAAAAAAGAATATCAAAAGAGATTTGGCAAAAAGAAATTTATTCCTGGCAAAACCTATATCCCGGCCTCGGGTAAAGTTTTTGGTTCCGAAGAGATGATTGCTATGACAGAGGCGGTTTTAGAAGGGCACTGGACTGAGGGCCATTATGCTCAAGAATTTGAAGAAAAATTTGCCAAATTTATAGGAAGAAAATATTGCATTACCACTACTTCCGGCTCCTCGGCTAATCTATTGGCCGTAGCTAGCCTGATGTCTTGTAAATTAGGCAAGAGAAGATTAAAAAGAGGCGATGAAGTAATTACCATTGCTGCTGGTTTTCCCACCACCGTTAACCCAATAATTATTTATAATCTCATGCCGGTTTTTATTGATATTGATTTAGTAACTTGTAATATAAAGACCGTGGATTTAAAGAAAGCTATCCGCCCGGGGCGGACGAAAGCTATTTTTTTGCCTCATAATTTAGGCAATCCTTTTAATGTTGATGAGGTTAAAAAAAATTGCCAAAAGTATAAATTATGGTTAATTGAAGATAATTGTGATAGTTTGGGCTCGCGATATAAAAATAAATATACTGGCAGTTTTGGTGATTTAGCAACCTGTAGCTTTTATGCCGGTCATCATATGACCACAGCCGAAGGCGGGGCAGTGGTAACAGACAATAAGTTGCTGGCTCAAATCGTGCGCTCAATCAGAGATTGGGGCAGGGATTGTCGCTGTAAAACCGGCCACGACAATACTTGCGGCAAAAGATTTTCTTGGAAATTAGGCGATCTTCCCTATGGTTATGATCACAAATTTATTTTTTCAGAAATCGGCTATAATTTAAAATTTACCGATATTCAGGCAGCTCTGGGCTTGGTTCAATTAAAAAAACTGCCAAGCTTTACTAAGGTGCGCCGGAAAAATTTTTTCTGGTTAATAAAAAAATTTAAACAATTTGAAAAATTTTTCATTCTGCCCAAAGCGCAAGACAAAAGCAGGCCGGCCTGGTTTGGCTTTTATTTAACCCTAAAAGAAAACTGCCTTTTTTCTCGAAGAGATTTAATTAATTATTTAGAAGACCATAAAATCGGCACCAGATTAGTTTTAGCTGGAAATTTAACCAGACAACCTTATTTTAAGAATTACAAGATTAAACATCGTAAAGTTGGAAAACTCACCAATACCGATATTATTATGAACCGTTCTTTTTGGATTGGGCTTTATCAAGGGATCGACGAACCGCAGCTTAATTATATTTATAAAATTTTCAAAGAATTTTTAGTCAAAGATGATGTTAATCAATAAAAAAATCTCCGTTGTTGTTCCTTGTCGTAACGAGGAAGATAATATTTTACTTTTGTATGAAAGGTTAGTTTCGGTTTTGTCAAAAATTACAAATGATTGGGAGATTATTTATACTGATAATAACAGTACTGACAATTCGGAGAGAATTTTTCGCGATTTAGCCCAAAAAGATTCTCGTGTTTCGGTTATTTTTTTCTCCCGCAATTTTGGTACCTCAGACCATGGTTATACTGCCGGAACCGAACAGGCCGCAGGTGATGCCGTTGTTTGGATTGACGGAGATATTCAGGACCCTCCTGAACTAATTGAGACATTTGTTAGAAAATGGCAAGAAGGATATGACGTTGTTTACGGCATTAGAAAAAAAAGGAAAGGAAATTTAATTTTAAGAACTGGTTATAAAATTTTTTATCGACTTTTCAACAAGATGTCTTATCTTGATATTCCAGACGATGCCGGGGATTTTTGTCTAATGGATAGAAAAGTGGCTAAAGTTATTAATTCTATGCCAGAACGAGATCGCTTTGTGCGGGGGCTAAGAACTTGGGCTGGTTTTAGACAAACTGGCATCGAATATGAAAGAGCCGAGCGCCAAGGCGGCAATACTAAAGTTAATTTATGGCGTTATATTTGGACTGCTAAA
Source organism: Patescibacteria group bacterium (assembly GCA_020062525.1). GTDB lineage: Bacteria > Patescibacteriota > Patescibacteriia > JAACEG01 > JAGUWE01 > JAGUWE01. The sequence goes on from JAGUWE010000017.1 coordinate 2,766, forward strand.
AAGGGGATTTTTTCTTTTTCTTATTTG
>JAGUWE010000035.1 GCA_020062525.1 Patescibacteria group bacterium
ACAGCTTATAATAGCATAAATAAAAGAAAAGTCAAGCCCTGGGGCAAGACCTTTTTTGAATTGTAAGCCGCTAAAATTTTTGAACTTTCTTGATTAACTTATCGACCGATAAAGTTTAAGTGTCTCTTCGGCGCATTTTCGCCAAGAAAATTTTTTGCTTTGTCTGAAACCACTTTGCCGCAACCCCTCTTGCAACTGCTTATCTTTAAGCAATCGGCTGATAGCGGCTGTCATTTCCTTCTGACTGGCTGGATCAATTAGAATAGCCGCATCCTCGGTAATTTCCGGAATAGAAGAAACTTTACTGGTAATAACCGGGGCTCCCAAACTCATTGCTTCAACAATCGGCAGACCAAAACCTTCGTAAAGCGTGGGAAAAACAAAACAAGTAGCTTTACTCATCAGCGCGTATTTTGCCGTCTTATCAACGTAACCCACATATTTTATTGGCGTAAAATTTAATTTGTAAGTTTGATTAATTTTTTTAATTTCGCGAAAAACTTCCTGATGCTTATAACCCTTAGCGCCAGCAATTACTAATTGAAACTTTTGAAAATAATCACTTCCCCGTAGTAGCTCGCCATAAGCTTTAACTAACAAAATTAAATTTTTTCTTGGCTCAATGGTACCCAAAAATAAAATATAAGGCCGATTAATTTTAAATTGTTCAATAATAGAATCAGCTCTTTGCAAAACGATTTTCTGAATTTCTGCCTCGCTTTGCTGGCCAGTGCCTTCATAAATGACTTTTATTTTTTCAGCTGGCACTTTAAATAATTCAATTAAATCCTGCTTAGTATTTTCTGAAACAGCAATAATTTTATCTGTTTTTTTTAAACCCTTAGGAAAAAAAATTTTAGTGTAAAGATTTAAATTAGAAATGATTTGTGAAGGAAACCATTTTGGCTGTTTAAAAATTGCCAAATCGTGAATTGTTAACACTGATTTGCCGCTATAAATATAAGGTAAACTATCAGCGGTCAGGTGGAGTAAATCCAATTTTTCGCTCTCATAAACTGCCGAGATTAAAAGCTGAGAATAAGTCAAGGGCAAAAATCGTCTGTAGCGATAAAGCGGGAAAAATTTGACTTTGACGTTTTCATAATTTTGGACTAACTCGGCCACTACACTCGGCTGAGTCAACGAGGGAAAAAAGAGAACATACTTATTAACCTCGTCAATAGCCAATAAATTTTTTACTAAATAATAAGTATAGTGAGCAGCGCCAACTCGCTCATCTAAAGAAGGATTTAAGATTGTCCGGCAATCAATGCCAATTTTCATAGGTTTTAATCTAAAGTTTTGGCTAACTTAATTATAACTAATTTAATAAAAAAATAAAGTCTTTTGCTTGATGATTTTTAAATTTTGAGAAGATTAATAAAATTTTCTTTTGATTGAAATGGGCCGATTAAAGCCAGATTAATTTTGTGGGGCTGAAAAATGTCTCGGGCGACTCGCTCAACATCCCGAGTTGTCACTTTATCAATAGCGGCAAATTGTTCTTCAATGGTCAAAATTTTTCGCGTTAGAATTTCTTGGGCAGCTAAAAAACTTGCTATTTCATCCGAAGTTTCTAAATTGATTAAACTAACGCCTTTAATGTACTCTTTGGCTTTAGCAAGTTCGGCCTGACCGACTTTGATGTTTTTTATTTTTTTATATTCGGCTAAAACAAGTTTGATTGCCTGATGGATTTTTTTATTGTCAACTCCGGCTTGGGTAACTAAATAACCCGAGTCGGTATATGTTTCAATCGTTGTCCGAATATAGTAAGCCAAACCATATCTATCTCGCACTATTGTAAACAAACGCGAACTCTTGTTACCGCCTAAAATAATTGCTAAAATTTTTAAAACATAACGATCGGGATGAAAAAAATCATAAGTCCTCACCCCTAAACAAAGATGGGTCTGATCAGTTTTTTTAAACTGAACCAGGGACTCTGGCTTGGTTTGGTTTTCTTTGACTTTATTTTTATCTTTTAAAGCGCCTCTTTCAAAATTAGAAAAATATTTTTGAATCTTTGACTTTATTTTATTATTAATCGCTCCAGAAAGACAAAGGACTGAATTGTTAGCTAAATAATGGGTCTTAAAATACTTTAAAAGGTCGGTTCTTTTAAAACTCAAAATATTTTCTTTAGTTCCCAAAATTTCCCAGCCAGCTGGTTGATCGCCATAAAGAAGTTGTTCAAATGACTCACCAACTTGTCTTATAGGCGTATCTTGAAAAAGATTAATTTCTTCAATAATAACTCCTTTTTCTTTTTGGATTTCAGCCGGAGTAAATTTGGAGTAAAGTAAAATATCTGAGACCACGTCTAAAGCTAAGTCTAAATGACGACTGTCAATCTTAATATAAAAACCAGTCACTTCTTTATCAGTAAAGGCATTGTATTCACTGCCGACTCTATCTAAAACTTGACTGAGTTTTAAAGGCGTTGGCCTCTTTTTCGTACCTTTGAAAAACAGATGCTCTAAAAAATGAGAAATGCCATTGACCTTTTTTGTCTCATATTTTGAACCAACGCCAACTAAAAGCAAAACCGTTACTATTTTAGTATTAGTTAGCGGTGCCGAAATCAGCCGCAGACCATTTGATAGTGTTTCTTTCTTGAAGTCCATAAATTTTTTCCCTTTTTTTGAAAGGGGGAAATTATAATTTCTCTTTAAAATAATCTACCAACTCCCCAATCTTCACTCTCTTCTGTTTCATTGTATCACGATCTCGAACCGTCACATCCTGATTTTCCAAACTTTCAAAATCAACTGTCAGGCAATAAGGCGTGCCAATTTCGTCTTGACGGCGGTAGCGTCGACCAATTGAACCGGCTTCATCATAATGGGTTAAATATTTTGCTTTAAGAAGCTCAAAAATTTTCTGGGTTAATTTAACTACTTTTTCTTTATTTTTCACCAAAGGTAAAACCGCGATTTTGATTGGCGCTAATTTTTTATCAAACTTTAAAACCACTTCTGCTTCTTTAGTTGATTCAGTAGTGGTAGTCCGGCCACCTAAAACTACCTGATAAGCATTAACCAAAAAGACTAAGGTTGCTCGATCAGCGCCGGCTGAAGTCTCAATAATCCAAGGGATATATTTTTCTTTAGAATCCTGGTCAAAATAACTTAAATCTTTGCCACTGTGTTTTGCATGAGTAGATAAATCCCAATCGCCGCGATTATGAATGCCTTCAATTTCCCGCCAACCCATGGGTTCGGGAAAATGATATTCAATATCAACTGCCCGCTTGGCATAATGGGCTAAATCCTTTTTGGCCACTTCTTTAAATCTGAGATTTTCTTTTTTAAGACCAAGGTTTAAATACCATTTCATTCTTGCCTCTTTCCAGCAGTTAAACCATTTGTCAGCTTCGTGGGGCTTGATAAAAAACTGCATTTCCATCTGTTCAAACTCGCGCGTTCTGAAAGTAAAATGACCGGGCGTGATTTCATTGCGAAAAGCTTTGCCAATTTGGGCGATGCCAAAGGGAATCTTAACACGAGTTGAATCTAAAACATTGGCAAAATTGACATAAATTCCCTGACAGGTTTCGGCCCGAAGATAAGTTATATTGGCCTCATCTTCAACCGGACCAACAAAGGTCTTCATCATTAAATTAAATTTTCTGGGTTCATTTAGCGCTCCGCCGCAATCAGGACAGTTTGTCTTGCTCTCTTCTTCTAAATGATCTTTACGAAATCGCTTGTGACACTCCTTGCATTCAACCAACTCATCGGCAAAGCCAGCTGTCAGGTGCCCCGAGGCCTGCCAAATTTTTGGTGACATTAAAATAGCTGAATCCAACCCGACAATATTATTTTGAGTTCTAATCATTTCCTGCCACCAAAGATTTTTAACATTATTTTTTAGTTCCACACCCAGCGGCCCATAATCATAACAACTGGCAAAGCCGCCATAAATTTCCGAGCTGGGGAAAATAAAACCCCGTCGCTTGGCCAAAGAAACGATTTTATCCATCAAACTGTTTTCTTTTTCATTTTTTTTAGTCATAAGTTTAAAAATATAATTCATTAAATAAAAAACTACATCTCTTCCACTGTTTCAATACCTAAAATCGCCAGACCCTCTTTAAGAACGATACTAACTGCTTCAATCATTTTTAAGCGGGCTAATCTTAATTTTTCTTCTGCCTGAAGCACAGGCAAATCGTGATAAAAGCTATTGGACTGATCAGCCAGACCGTATAAATATTTTGCTAAAATTGAGGGATCATAAACCGAAACAGCTTCGGTAATCACAGCCGGAAAACGGCTAAGCAGATCAACTAACATCTGTTCGGTTGGATTTTCTAAGACAGAAAAATCAACTTTTTTTGCTTTATTTTCTTTTTTAGTTTTTCTTAAAATTGCCTTAAGGCGAGCATAAGTATAAAGAAGATAAGGGCCGGTGCGGCCAGTAAAGGATAAGGATTTTTTTGGCTCAAAACAAACTTCGCTTTTGGGATTAAATTCTAAAATAAAAAATCTAAGCGCGGCACGGGCAATCTTTTGGCTGCGATTCTTTTTTTCTTTTTCTGAAATTGCCGGATATCTTTTGACAATCTCTTCCTTGGATAATCTTTCTAATTCAGCCAGTAAATTATCGGCCTCAACCACCGTTCCCTGACGCGATTTCATTTTGCCTTCGGGTAAACTCACCAAGCCGTAACTTAAGTGGCGCATTTTCTCAACTTTTTTAAAACCAATTATTGTTAAAATGGCAAAAAGCTGACGAAAAAGCAAGCCCTGCTCTGAACCAACCAAATAAATACTTTTGGCCAGTTTATAATCCTTAAATTTCCGAATCGCTAAATAAATATCAGCAGTAGTGTAAACTGCTGTGCCATCTGATTTAATTAAGACTTTGTTAGGCAAATGATAGTCGCCGAGAGGAGCTATAATTGCTCCGTCTTGCTTTTTAAAAATCCCTTTTTTCAAATTATCATAAACAACTTTTTTGCCTTTAAGGTAGACCTGACTCTCGTAATAAAATTTATCAAAACTAATGCCTAAATTTTTTAGCGTTTTTTTAAACCCCTGATAAAACCAGCGGTTCATTTTTTGCCAAAGTTTAATAACTTTTTTATCACCCTTTTCCCAGCGTAAAAGTATTTCCTTGGCTCGTTTTGCCAAAACCGGATTTTCTTTGACCTCCTGATGATAGCGAACATAAAAATCACCGACAAAATGATCCCCTTTTTTGTCCGGCAGTTTCCCCTGGCCATAGACCTCATAAGCCGCTATTGATTGAGAGATTTGATTGCCTCGGTCGTTAATTAAGCAAGTCCTGATTACTTTATAACCAGTTGTCTCTAAAAGATTAACTAAACTTACGCCCAGCAGCGCGTTTCTAATATGCCCCAAATGCAAGGGTTTATTAGTATTGGGCGAAACATACTCAATCATTATTTTTTTACCCTGTCCGATTTTTACTTGACCGTATAATTTTTTTTCTTTTATAATTTGATTTAAAATCAATTTGGCTTTTTCTTTTCTATCAACAAAAAAATTAAGATAGGGCCCAACGTTTTTAATTTTTTTAATTAAACCCGCGGGTTTAATTTTTTCCTTTAACTCCAAAGAAATTACCTCAGGCGCTTTTTTAAAACTCTTAGCCAAAGCAAAGCAAGGCAAAGTAAAATCACCAAATTTTAGCTCCGGCGGATAATCAATCGCCAAATTGACTAAATCGTTTTTACTAATAAAGGGCCGCAATAGCTTAAAAACCTGACCAATGGCCTCTTTTGTGAATTTGTCAGTAATTTTTGAATTAATTTGGTACATCTTGAATTTTATTATTAAAAATTGATCTGCCAAAATTAGCAAATTTTCGCGCGAGGACTGTCTGAGCCCGCCGAAGGCGAGGCGAGTTCCGCAGAAGAAAATTTGTTAATTTTGGCTAAAAATGACAATTTTTAACCCCACTATCTTTTTACTCCTAACTTAATAACCTGTCCGTCTATTTTTGTTTTCGAAAAATAAAAAGATTGTTCATTGATTTTTTCTTCTTTAAAATCCTGGCTTAAAGTGTTTTTGATAAGCTGTTTTTTGTTGCGAGTAATAATTTTTTTAAGCGACTTATCGGCTGATTCAAAATAAATTGTGACTTTGTCATTGATGGTCAGTCCAGCTTCTTTTCTTAAGTTGTTAATGAGACGCGTTAAATCGCGAACTAAACCCTCTTCTTTTAATTTATCATCAATTTTAGTATCTAATTCCTCTTTGCCAAAACGCAATTCCTTAATGTTTAATTCTTCTTTGATAATTTCAATAATTTTGGGGGGTAGTTTCTTCACCAAATCAGTTGAATAAAAATTAAGTGGCTGACGGATTTTAAGGCCAGCCTTGGCTCTGGCTGACCACCCTTGCTCAACAATTTTTTTGGCCGGCTCCATCTCGGCAATAATTTTTTGATTTATTTTTTCCGTCTTAGGCCAATCTGCTAAATGAACTGACTTATTGCTATCTTTAAAATTATATCCAGTGACGCGCTGATAAACTTCTTCGGCCATAAAAGGCAGAAAAGGAACTAAAAGTTTACTTAATATATATAATGTATATCTTAAAATACTAAGAGCTTCTTTTTTGGCGGTTTCATCTTTAAAACGAGCCCGGCTTCTTCTTAAATACCAAGTTGATAAATTATTGATAAATTCTGCCAAGGGCCGGCAAGCTCGTGGTAAATCATAACTTTCCAAGGCCTGGGTCTCTTCGCTGATTAATTGGTTGAGCCGCGCTAAAATCCAGCGATCTAAAACATTATTTGATTTTGTGTCTTTTAGAGCTGAGGTTTTTTTAGCTGGCGCGTAAAGCAAGTAAAAATTCAAAACATTGCCTAAAAGTATCACTACTTTTTTTAGCGCTTCGTCCACGCCCTTTTCTGAAAAATTAAGATTTTCAGCCACCATTACCGGCGAAGAAAATAAATAATATCGCAGGGCATCAACACCGTATTTATCAAAAATGAGTTGTGGGTCAGGATAATTACCTTTGGACTTACTCATTTTCTGACCGTCTTCAGCCAAGACAATGCCATTAGTAATGATATTTTTGGCGGCCGGACTATTGAATAAAGCCGAGGATAAAACTAAGAGAGTATAAAACCAGCCACGCGTCTGGTCAATGCCTTCAGCAATAAATTCAGCCGGAAAATTGTCTAAGAACTTTTCTTTATTAGCGAAAGGATAATGAAACTGGGCATAAGGCATAGAGCCGGATTCAAACCAACAATCAAGCACTTCGGGCACTCTTTTCATTTCCCCGCCGCATTTTTCACACTTAAAAGTAATTTCATCAATCAATGGCCGATGAAGATCTTTGATTTTTTGCCCGCTTAATTCTTCTAATTCCCGAATTGATCCAATAATTTTAATATTTTTACAATATTTTTGATTTTTGATTTTTGATTTTTGATTTTTGCCAATTTGGCAACGCCAAATTGGAATTGGCGAGCCCCAAAAACGCTGGCGCGAAATCGCCCAGTCGCGAATTTCTTCTAACCATTTGCCAAATCGCCCTTTTTTTAAATGAGCCGGCACCCAATTGATTTTCTGATTATTAGCAATAATCTTGTCTTTAATTTTTGTCACTGCTACATACCAGCTTCGAATCGGGTAATACAAGAGGGGGCTTTCGCAACGCCAGCAAAAAGGATAACTGTGAACAATTTTTTCTTCTTTAAATAATAAATTCCGATTTTTTAAATTTGTCTTAATGTCTTCGTCGGCTAATTTAACAAATTTACCTTCTCCAGGAATATTAAGTCCTTTTTTAATTTTTCCCTCCTCGTCCACAGTAATTGGAAATTGGAAATTGGAAATTGGAAATTCTCGCCTTGCGAGTTTCATATCATCTTCACCAAAAGCTGGGGCAATATGAACAAGGCCGGTACCGTCTTTGGTTGAAACAAAATCAGCCGCTACCACCTTGTAAAAAGAATTTGGAATTTGGAATTTGGAATTTGGAATTTTATATAATGGCTCATATTCCCAACCAACTAAATCCCTGCCTTTAAATTCTTCTATTATTTTATAATTATCCTTTATTATTTCTAATCTATTTTTGGCTAAAATTAGTTTTGAGTTTTGAGTTGTGGTTTTGAGATTTGCGCTTTGAGGTTTGAGCTCTATTATGACATAATCAATGTCTTCCCCAACAGCTAAAGCAGTGTTGGCCGGCAAAGTCCACGGCGTGGTTGTCCAAACTAAAAAGTAAGTATTTGGCAATTGGGAATTATCTCCCTTCGGGAGATCCCCCGTAGGGGGAGAAATTGGGAATTTAACGTAAATTGACTGATCTTCAATTTCGCGATAAGCGCCGGGCTGATTTAATTCAAAGTTGGAAAGCGGAGTGCCGCAACGGGGGCAGTAAGGCGTAACGCGGTAATCTTCGTAAATTAAACCTTTATCAAATAAACTTTTAAAGACCCACCAGATTGATTCCATATAACTTGGCTCCATGGTTTTATAATCATGCTCCATATCCACCCAGCGGGCTAATCGCTTAACAATGCCTTTCCACTCATTGGCATAACGAAGCACCAAGCTCTGGCAATAAGTATTAAATTTTTCAATGCCACGCTCTTCAATTTCTTTTTTGTTTTTGAGACCCAGTTCTTTCTCTGCCAAATTTTCCACCGGCAGACCGTGACAATCCCAACCCCAACGCCGCTCCACATGATAACCCTGCATTGTTCGGTAGCGCGGAATCGCGTCTTTTATTAAAGAGGCCACTATATGGCCATAGTGAGGCAAGCCGGTGGCAAACGGCGGACCATCGTAAAAAACATAATCACCTTTGGACGATTTTTTAGTTAGCGTTTTTTCAAAAATTTTGTTCTTTCCCCAAAAAGAAAGTATCTCTTCTTCCTTCTGGGCAAATCTTGATTTTTCAAGCATAAAATAATCTTTTACCCCGTTAACCTCCTCTGTCTACTAAAGGGGGTAAAACAAAATTGATAAAAACTATTTCTTGATAAATTGATAAATCTTTTTAGCGGAGGTTACGGGGTAAATTTATCAAAAATTAATCTCTTTGTCAAAGCTAAATTTTATTTGACTTAAACTCATTTACCAGTTAAAATTTAAAAAACTTTAAACTTTTATGCCGACTCTTGCTCACAATAAAGAAGCCGCCTTTCACTACGAAATTTTGGAAAAATTTGAAGCTGGGATAAAACTTTCCGGCCCGGAAGTCAAAGCTGCCAAGCTTGGCCAAATTAATCTACGGGGTTCTTATGTTAGTTTTATTAAAAACGAGCCCTTTTTAGTCAATGCTCATATTAACCCTTATAAACCGGCTGCTGGCGTGCAAAAAGATTACAGCCCAACCCAGACAAGGAAATTGCTTCTTCGCCAAAAAGAAATAAATTATCTTCGCGGCAAAACTGGGACTGCTGGCTTGACAATTATCCCCCTTTCAGTGTATACTAAGGGTGGTTTGGTTAAAATAGAAATTGCTTTAGCCCGCGGCAAAAAACTTTACGACAAAAGAGAAAGTATTAAAAAACGAGAGGTACAGAGGCAAATACAGAGAAGAATGAGAGAAAAAATCTAATCCCAAATGTCTAATTTCTAATTTCTAATTGACCTAATGAAATCCCAATATCCAATGACCAATAACCTTTAAACATTAGTCATTTGATATTGATTAGAAATTAGAATAATTAGAAATTAGGAATTTTTTTCTGCCTTTGGCGGATATTCTGGGGATGCTTAAGCTTCGCCAGAGGTTCTTTTTAAAAACGGCAAAGAGAGCTGTTAGTTGCTCTTTAAACTGCTGACAAATTATAAGTGCAAAATCAATTGTCAATAAAGTGAGGACTGCGATTGCGCAAGCAATTGCCACTCCTTCTTTGGCAATGGCTGTTGCTTAAAACAGCCCATCGGAACTGGCAACTCCTAATAGCCGGTTTTCGGTGCCATAATCTTTAGGATAGATAAATGAGGCAAGTCTTATCTCGTTTATCAAAAAAGTAAGACTTGGGCTGTTGAATTTTTTGTCTTATTTTTATTTAGCAGCTGACATTTAAATAGGACTAACTTTGTAGAAGTTTTTAAACGAGAATCCCTAGACAGGGGTGCAACTCCCCTCATCTCCACTAACAATTTTTAACTTTTGAATTTTAACTTTTAACTTTTTAAAATGCGCTATTCTTATAAAAGAGCAAAAAAATACACCAAGCAGCAATTGCGATACAGAATCAACGAAAAAATTTTTGCCCAAGAAGTCAAACTGATTGATGAAAACGGCAATTATCTAGGTACCGCTAAGACCCAAGAAGCTATCAGAATGGCTCGGGCAAAGGGCTTGGCTTTAGTTGAAATTTCGCCTAAGGAAACCCCGCCGGTTGCCAAAATTATGGATTTTGGCAAATTCAAATATGAGCAAGAAAAAGAACAACAAAAACAAAAAGCCAGGCAGAAAAGAGTTGAAATTAAAGGCATTAAGTTGTCGCTGCGCATTGGCAAACACGATTTAGAATTCCGCAAAAATCAAGCCGTCACTTTTCTTAACGACGGCGACAAGGTCAATATCGGTTTGATGCTAAAAGGCCGAGAAAGACAGCACGTTGATTTAGCCGCAGGCATTATCAATAATTTTATTAATTTAATAAAGGAAAATAAGGAAATTAGAATTGAGCAACCTGTAGCTAAACAGGGCGGACAATTGAGCGCCATTATCGCTCCGAAGTAATAAAAAAACTTATGCCGAAATTAAAAACTCACAAAGCAACAGCCAAAAGGTTTAAAATAAAAGCCGGTAAAATTATCAAACGCAAAGCCGGACAAGATCATTTTAATGCCCGAGAATCTGGCACGATAACTCGCAGAAAAAGAAGAGATGTGGAAGTATCACCAGCTAATATTAAAACTATTAGACGTTTAATGGGAAAATAGATTATTAGACAAATTTTCAATTTACAATTCTCAATTTTCAATCAATGATCCAATTTTTAATTCTAAACCTCTATGGACTGGAAGTCCATAGGTTGTTCAATAAGATTTTTTGATTTTAGCTTCTCCCTTTTGTCATTCCCGCGAAAGCGGGAATCCAGGGCTGGCAGGACTTAATCCTGGATTCCGCATCAAGTACGGAATGACAAAAGCAACATAAATATCCTAAAGGGATATGCTGAAGCATAGAGTTTCTAACTCATCAAAAGGGGTCTATGAAAATTGAGTCATTGAAAATTTATTGATAATTGGTAATTGATAATTGAAAATTAATTTATATTTTATGCCTAGGGTTAAACGAGGAAAAACCCATTTAAGAAAAAGAAAGCGGCTGCTTAAGCGGGTCAAGGGTTATAAATGGGGCAGAAAAAATCTGCCGAAGTTAGCTAAAGTAGCGGCCACTAAAGCCGGGGTTTATGCTTTTCGCGATCGCCGCGCTAAAAAAAGAAATTTTCGCCGTCTTTGGCAAATTAAAATTAACGCTGCTTCGCGCGAGGCGGGTTTAAGTTACTCAAAATTAATCAATCTTTTTAAAAAAGCGGAAATTACTTTGGATCGAAAAATTCTGGCCGATTTGGCTGAACACGAACCAAAAATCTTTGCTAA
>JAGUWE010000038.1 GCA_020062525.1 Patescibacteria group bacterium
ATTTGTCAAAAAGAGAAATTTAAACTAAAATAAAGAAAAGATTTATGTTTAGCTTAAAGGAAAAAATTAACTTTGACTGGCGGTTTTTGGTTTTGGCTAGTTTTGCCATTGTTTTTTTCTTTGTTTATTCTTATCTGCCCTTGCAAGCGCCCGAGAAATTTGTTTCGCCGGACGAGACGGCTAATTTTGTTTTTATTAAAAATTTAATAAAAGATGGAATACCTCGGATTTATGAGCCGCTTAACCGCGAGGTTGATAATTTAATTCATCCGCGCAGTATCAACGTTGCCGGCGATTATTTGGTGCCGGGCGGTTTCTTAGGTTTAATTTTAATTTACGGATTACTCGGCAAGACGTTTGGTCTTGGCGTTGTTTCTTTTTTGACACCTCTTTTTGCCATTTTAGCAGTTTTATTTTTTTATTACCTGATTAAAAAAATTTTTAGCGCCGAGGTTGCCTTTTTTTCTGGTCTTTTTCTTTTAATTCATCCTGCTTGGTGGTATTGGAGTAGCCAGACTTTGTCTAATAATGTTTTATTTGTTTCTTTAGTAATAATCGGCCTAACGATTTTAATTGTCAGAAAAAAGAAAAATGAATTAACTTTTGCTTTGGGGGGTTTATTTTTTAGTTTAGCGGTAGCAGTGAGAACTTCGGAAATAGTTTGGCTCACTTTTTTGCTTTTGACCCTGGCTTTAATTTTTCGCAAACATCTTAGCTGGCGAAAGGTGTTTATTTTTATTTTTTTCTTTGTTTTGGTGATACTGCCAATTTTTTATTATAACCAGCTGTTATATCAGAGTCCTTTTGCCAGCGGTTATTCGCAGCTTCAAGAAAATTTGTCATCGCCGCGCTTTTTTATTTCCAAAGTCCAGATTAAGCATTTCTTTTTTCCCTTTGAAGTGGTGAGCGATAATTTTTTGAAAAATTTTTATAATTATTTTATCTCTCTTTTTTTCTTTTACTTTATTCTTTTTGTCTTGGGCTCATTGAATTTTATTTTTAAATTAAAAAGAGCGAGTAGTGCCCAGAAAATCTATTTCGTTTTTTTCGTGATCATTTCGTTATATTTAGTTGTCTATTATGGCAGTTGGAATTTTTATGATAACTTAGATCCTGCCAAAGTTACGATCGGCACCTCTTATGTCCGCTATTGGCTGCCAATTTATATTTTTTCCCTGCCCTTTGTGGCCTTGATTTTTTTGGCCCTTTTAGCTATTTTTAAAAAGAGGTATTTAAAATTATTGATTGGCGGTTTAGCCGTTTTAATTTTATTTGTTTATTCAGCCAATTTGGTTTTTCCCACTGAAGAGGGTTTATTGAAAATTAAAGAGAATCTTTGGGATTATCAGGAAAAATTTGAGATTATTCAGCGGTTAACCGAATCTAATGCGGTTATTGTAGCTGATCGCAATGATAAAACAGTTTTTCCCGAGCGAAGAGTGGTAAGCTGTCTGATTGCCGATTGTCCAAAGTTTGAATCTTTACCAAAACTTATAGCGAAAGTTCCAGTTTATTATTATCCTTCATCACCCAATTTCAAGGCCGAAGAATTTAATCAGGAGATTTTGGTAAAATATAATTTAGAAATAGACGAGGGACAGGTAGTGAAAGATAGGGAGAGGATTTATCAATTTAAAATCAAATATCAAATATCAAATATCAAAAATGCAAATTAAAAATAAAAAATTTTTAAATTTTACATTGTCATTTTACATTTTGATTTTTACATTTTTAATTTATGAAACAAGATAATCTAAAAAGATGGTATAAAATAATCAGAATAATTTTAATCATTGTTCCAACTTTGACCTTTCTTTGGCTGGTTAACAAAAATCTTGTTCCTTCTGGAAAACTTTCGGCAAATTATAATTTGCAAGAACTTTCTCCTTTTATCAGCCGACTTTATCCGACCGGGAGAGTTTTAGGAGTTGAAAAAGATAAAGAAGGGCAATATTATCAGAGCATAATTATTGATCCGGTTTATTTTAAAGTTCATCTGCCAGTAAGTTTTCAAAAAGCCCATTTGATTTTAAAGTATCAAACTGATAAAGTTGATAATTTTCGTTTGGGCTATCAAGTTGGGCCGGGTTTTCAATATTATTTTAAAAATGTTGTGCCGACTGAAAGAGAAGGTTTCTGGCAGGTGGCCGAGGTTGATTTTAATTTAGCTAACGCTTATATTAAAGATAATAAGTCAAGATTCGCCCTTTCCTCGCCGTATTTAGATGAGCAGGGAGGAGAAATTAAAATTAATTCTATAGAGGTAGTTTTGGAAAAAGAGCCGTTGGGAATGAAGGATGTGCCAATTTTAATTAAGAAGTTTATTAAAAAGATTTTTTAATATTGTCATCCCGGACTTGATCCGGGATCTGGATTCCCGTTTTCACAGGAATGACAATGTTAGCGTTATGTTTAAAGATACCGAACAAAAAAATTTAATCAAACATTTTACTTTAGAAATTATTGACGATATTTTTAAGATTTCAGCCGCCACCTTTTTGGTTTTTGCTTTGTTTGAGCTTTGGCGCCCGGGTTTTGCGGTTAATTATCTTAATATGAACATGATTTTAGGATTGGTTTTGGCAAGCGGGATGGTAAGTTTAATTTTTAAAGATAATAAGTATGATTAACGGCGTAATAATAAAACAATTAAACAAAAATAAAGACCAGCGAGGGTGGCTGGCTGAAATTTATCGTTCTGATGAAATCAGCTATCAACCACAGATGAGTTATGTTTCGGTAACTAAACCTGGTGTTGTTCGCGGGCCGCATGAACATAAAGAACAAGCTGATTTTTTTGTTTTTTTAGGGCCGGGCAAATTTCGACTTTATCTTTGGGATAATCGGCCAGATTCCCCAACTTATCAAAAACAAGAAATTATTGAAGCTGGCGAAGATAACCCAATGGCAATTTTAGTACCGCCAGGTCTAGTCCATGGTTATAAATGTATTTCTGATGTCTCTGGCTATTGCATCAACTTGCCAGACAAACTTTACAAAGGCAAAGGCAAAAAAGAAGAGGTTGATGAAGTAAGGTGGGAAAATGATCCAGAGTCGCCTTATAAAATAGGGTAAATTTCATTTAATTAAGTCAAAAGTCAAAATTCAAAGGTTAAAAAGTGACAACATTATTGTCATCTTCCGGGTCTAAGAGATACTGAAACAAGTTCAGCATGACAATTTAATTAATTTTGAATTTTGTATTGTCATTTTGCATTTTGATTTTTGCATTTTGAATTTTTATGGATTGTATTTTTTGTAAAATTGTGGCGGGCGAGATTCCCAGCCACAAAGTTTATGAGGACGACAATTATTTTGCCTTTTTGGATATTAGGCCCCTAAATCCAGGCCATACTTTAGTCATTCCAAAAAAACATTATCACTGGATTTGGGATGTGGAAGACATTGGTGGCTATTATCAAGTGATACAAAAAATTGCCAAAACTTTAAAAAAAAGTTTTGCAACTGACTACATTGTTTCTTTAGTTTTTGGCGAAGAGGTGCCGCACGCTCATGTTTGGTTGGTGCCAAGATTGCCCAACGACGGCCACGGCGGAGCAATCAGATTGGATAATGTTAAAGAAGTTAGCAAAGAAGAAATGGTAGAAATTGCGGAAAAGATAAAAAATAATATATAATTTTCTAATTTCTAATTTTTAAATATTTAGAAGAATGAAATAGCAAGCTTTAGCTTGCGTTCAACCAAGGACCAAGGAGCAAACTAAAGTTTGCTAATCCAAGAATTTTAAAATTACAAAATTAAAAATTATGACTAAACTCCTTATTACTGGCGGCGCTGGTTTCATCGGCTCCAATTTTATCCATTATATTCTCAAAAAATACCCGGATTATGAGATTGTCAATCTGGATGCTTTGACTTATGCTGGCAATTTAGAAAATTTAAAAGACATAGAAGAGAATGTGAACTATAAATTCGTTAAAGGTGATATTTGCGATATAAATATTGTCAGCGATTTAGTAAAAGACGTTGACTTGATAGTTCATTTTGCCGCTGAATCGCACGTTGATCGTTCCATAATGGATAGCGGAGATTTTATTAGAACCAATGTTGAAGGCGCAAGAGTCTTGTTGGACGCGGCTAAAAATAACGGCTTGATTAGATTTCACTATATTTCTACTGATGAAGTTTTTGGCGCGCTGGGACCGGATGATCTAAAATTTAATGAAAAAACTCCTTACGATCCGCGTAACCCTTATAGCGCTTCCAAGGCGGCGGCTGAACATTTAGTTCGAGCTTATTTTCACACCCATCAATTGCCAATTACTATTTCCAATTGCACAAATAATTACGGGTCATACCAGTTTCCGGAAAAACTTATTCCATTATTTATCACTAATTTAATGGAAAATAAAAAAGTTCCGGTTTACGGCGAAGGAAAAAATATTCGCGACTGGATTTACGTTGATGATCATAATGCTGGCGTGGAAGCGATTATTAAAAAAGGAAAAATCGGCGAAACTTACTGTCTAGGCGGAGGCAATGAAATTGCCAATATAGAAATAACCAGAATGATTCTTGAAAAAATGGGAATGGGCGAGGATATGATTGAATACGTGCCTGACAGAAAGGGACATGACTTTCGCTACGCGATGGACTGCTCAAAAGCAAAAAAAGAACTTGGTTGGGAGCCGAAAATGAATTTCGATGAGGGGCTTTATAAAACAATAGAATGGTATAAAAACAATAAAGATTGGTGGAGAAGAATTAAAAGCGGGGAATACAAAGAATATTATCAAAAACAATATCATGAAAGATAAAAAAATTTTATTAGGTCTGACAACTACTTCTCGTTCTAATTGGCGAGAAAAAATAAAAGAAATAAAATTTTATAATATTCAAGAGATAGCTCTATTCCCAACAGTTTTGTCGCCGGAAGAAAGAAAAAAATTATACCGATTGTTAGAAAAAAGTCCAATTGAAAGAATTTCCCATGTTCATTTGCGCAATGATATGGAACTTTGGGAGTTGGATTATTTTGTTGAAAAATATCAAACTCAGGTCTTTAATATCCATCCAGAAAAAAGTCATCCACCATTTTTTGATTATTCAAAGTATGCTTCAAGGATTTATATTGAAAATGTTAAAGAAATACCAACGATTGAAGAATTAAAAAAATGTGGAGGACTCTGCCTTGATTTAACCCATTGGGAAAAATTTTCTCAATTGAAAGGCAAAGAATACAATGAAAAAATACTTAAATTAATAGGAAGATTTCAAATTGGTTGCTGTCATATTTCAGCGATCAGAAACATTTCTTGTAAAATCCCTTTTTTTAAAAAGTTGGTTTTAAAAAACCACACTCATTTTTTAAAGAAACTCAGTGATTTGGATTATATACAAAAATATTTTGATTATTTACCAGAAATTATTAGCATTGAGTTAGAAAATTCTTTTAGGGAGCAACTCAAGGTCAAAGAATATTTAGAAAAGATTATAAATAATCAAGGTTAGCAAATATTATGGAAAAAATTTTAATTATCGGTGCCAAGGGAATGTTGGGACAGCAGTTGGTCAAGGTTTTTAGTGAGGATAAAAATTATCAAGTCATTGGCTGGGATAAGGAGGAAATTGATATCGCCAATTTTGAAGAAATTCGTGAGAAAATTTCAGTCAAAAAATCAGACATAATTATTAATTCAGCTGCCTATAATAATGTTGACGGTTGTGAAGAGCAGGAGGGGTTAGCTAACTTAATTAATGGTTATGCCGTTGGTTATTTAGCTAACGTTGCCCAGGAAATTAATGCTTTAATTGTTCATTATAGTACTGGGTATATCTTTGATGGTGAAAAAGATGGCTACAGGGAAGATGACAGACCGCAGCCGATTTCCAAATACGCCTTTTCAAAACACTTAGGTGAAAAAGAGTTGGTGCGAGGAACTAATAAATTTTATTTAATTCGCACTAATTTACTTTTTGGGCCAGCGGTTTTAGTGCCGGGCGCCAAAAAAAGTTTTGTTGATTTAATTTTAGAGTTAGCTGAAAGACAAGATTCATTTAAATTTGTCAGTGATGAAATAAGTAATCCGACTTATGTAATTGATTTAGCTGTGGCAACTAAGAAATTGATTGAAGAAAAACATTCATTTGGCATTTATCATTTGGTTAATGAGGGCCGGGCTTCCTGGTATGATTGGGCTCAAGAAATATTTAGATTATCCGAGCTAAAAAAAGAAATTATGGCCATTAAGTCTGAGCAATATCCGCGGCCGGCTAAACGACCGAAAAATTCAGTGCTTCTTAATACTAAGTTTCCTAAACTACGCTCCTGGCAAGAAGCTTTGGCTGAATATTTGCAAAAAAGATAAAATGTGATAAAAGTAGTATATCAGACACTCAGTGAGTTAGAAGTTAAATTTGCTAAATTTAACTTAACGGTATTTAAATATTATGCGCGGAATAATTTTATCAGGCGGGGCAGCGACAAGGTTAAGACCCTGCACCAAAGTAACAAGCAAACAATTATTGCCGATTTATAATCGGCCGATGATTTATTATCCTTTAAACACTTTAATTAAAGCGGGGATAAAAGAAATTTTAATTATTGTAGCGCCGGAAAGAGCTGGAGATTATTTAAACCTGCTTGGCAGCGGTAAAGAATTCGGCGTGAAATTTACTTATGAAATTCAGGACCAGCCAGCTGGAATTGCGGAAGCTTTTATAATCGGAGAAAATTTTATTGACGAAGATAATGTTACCTTAATTTTGGGAGACAATATTTTTGAAGATGATTTAAGCGAGGAAATAAAGAATTTTAGAAAAGGCGGTAAAGTATTTGCTAAAAAAGTGCCGGATCCGGAAAGATTTGGCGTAGTTAAATTTGATGAAAATGGGAAAGCCCAAAAGATTGTGGAAAAGCCGAAAGAGTGGCTAAGCGATTATGCCGTAACCGGACTTTATGTTTATGACAATAAGGTCGTAAAAATTGCCAAAAATTTAAAGCCAAGCGGGCGGGGAGAGCTTGAAATTACCGATATCAATTCTATCTATTTGGAAAAAAAGGAATTGGAAGTCGCGATTGTAAATGGCGAATGGATAGATGCCGGGACTTTTGATAGCCTGCTTCGGGCTCAAAATTTGGCCAAAAAAAAATTGCAGAATAAATTGGTGATATAAGTTATGGTTAAAAACCAAAAAAGACAAATCTTAAGATTTGTCTTTTTTGGTTTGGATAAGTATTAAAATTTTATTGAATTTCTATTTGATATAAATCAAAAAGACCTGTTTCTTTGCTTAAAGTGAAATAGAGTTTGTCGCCTTGACTGTTGACAAATAAATCATTAATTTTGCCTTTAATTGGATAATTGACAAGATTGACTTTGTCTCTGAGATCTAATTCAACGATTTTAATTGCTTCTTCGGAATTAAAAATAAGATGATGCCAATCAGGATACCAGACAATCTGACCGATGGGTTGGCTAAATCTTGAAACCAGCTCTTTTTTATTTTCTTTTTGGTAATAAACAATAATTTCAAAATCATTGTAATATAATAATTTCTCATTCCCTTTTTTTTCTGCCCAACCGGCGTCTTTGGCGTTAGCAGTTAAAACTTCCCCTAAATCATTATGAACCACCATTAATTTAGTTGCGGTTTTATTTATTAAGGTTAACAGGTCTGGTGAATCAATAAAATGATAATTGCCCCTATTCAAAGTAATGGAATTGGTTAATTGTTGTTTTAACTCGCTTTTGGTAACTTTTGCTAAATAATTATCTTCA
>JAGUWE010000060.1 GCA_020062525.1 Patescibacteria group bacterium
AATAAAGTTCGACCTTTATTCTAATTTTACCTTAAAAAGGTGACTTTTGTTGATTTTAAAGGACTTTTTGAATTATGTCCCAGCCTCCTTTCGCGGGGATGACACTTGCGGATTTGAGGATAATGATAAATTACATTTTTCATTTTACCTTGTTATTTTAACTTTTTATTTTTTCATTTAGTTCATTCCCTCTTGGAAAAGGAGGGTTTTTTAAATTTTGACTTTCTTTGATTTTATGATAGGATAAAATTACTAAAACTATGATTGAGAAGTTAAAATTAAAATCAAAATTAGATAAATTTGCCAAGAAGCACCGCATAAAATTCATTGTTTTATTCGGTTCGCAGGCAAAAGAAAGGCCTAAAGAAGGCAGTGATTTTGATATTGCGATTTTTTTAGAAAATAAAAAATCTATTTTTAGCGACCTTAATTTATATTCAATTATTTTAAATGAATTAAGCAAATTACTAAGAATTAATCAGGATAAGATTGATTTAACCAATTTAAATAAAGCCAATATTCTTTTAAGATATGAAATAACTTCTGGGGGCAAACTTTTATATGGCAACGAAGATGAATATGCTCAATTTCGAGCCTTTGCCTCTAGGGAATACATTGACGCCAAACCACTTTTTAATCTTGAAAGTTTTTTGATTAAAAAAAGACAAAAATTAATTAAAGAAGCTATTTCAAAATAATTTATGATTCGACAAAATTTTATTAAACGCAAAATTTCTCTTATTCAAGATGATCTTAATCATATTGCTGAATTTGCTCAATGTTCTTTTGATGAAATTGCTACTGATTTTGTCAAGCAGGCAGCTTTAGAGCGAATTTTAGAAAGGATTATTACCAGGGCTATTGATATTAATCAACACTTAATTGCCGAATTAGCCGATAAAAATATTTCGCCACCCAAGGATTACAAAGAAACTTTCTTGGCATTAGCTAAAATGGGTATTTATCCTGCTAAATTTGCTGAGGAAATTTCAAAAAGTGTTGCCACAAGAAATAAATTGGTTCATGAATACGATAAAGTTGATCAAATTGCGATCTATAATTCAGTTGGTGATTGCTTAAGAGATTACACCCAATATTGCGATTATATTTTGAAGTTTTTGGAAAAGAAATAAATAATTTTAGTATCCCTTCTGTCATTCCGGACTTGATCCGGAATCCAGCATATTAAAATTATGAGATCCTGAAATAAATTCAGGATGACAAAATATATTATGCCCTATAAATACCTAGACCACCAAGCTGATATAGGGATTTTGGGTGAGGGGGAAAGTTGGTCTGAAGCGTTTGAAGAAGCCGCGCGAGCGATGTTTAACTTAATTGGCAAACAGGAAGAGAAAGTCGCGATTGAGTTAAAGAATGTAGAAATAGAGGTTTCCGCCAAAGATATTGAGACCCTCTTTGTTGAATGGCTTAATGAACTTTTAGCCCAGCGTGATTTGACCGGGCTTTTTTTTTCTGATTTTAAAATTAGCGAGATAAAAAAAACAGGCGATGTTTATAAATTACAAGGGCAGGCTTTTGGTTTGCCTTTTAGTGAAGAAAATTTTGTCCGCGGTCTTGATGTCAAAGCCGCGACTTATGGCGGGTTAAAATGTGAGAAGAAAGAGGGGAATTATTCATGCCAGTGCATTCTTGATATTTAATGCAAAATTTAAATATCAAAATTTAAAATGACAGTGTAAAATGCAAAAATAATTTAAAATTAAAATGATTTTGAAATTAGCTAATTTTTAAATTTTGATTTGTCATTTTGATTTTTGATTTTTTCATTTTGAATTTTTTTTATGGATTTTAAACTTCGCAAAATTCACGACTGGCTTTGGGAAATGCCGGCTCAAGGTGAGATGAAGGTGCCGGGTCGGATTTATGGTGATGAGGAAATTATTAAGATGCTGCGAGAAGAGGTTGACCGTGGCACAAGCTGGAATGCTTTGCTTCAGATTTATAACGTGGCTGCTCTGCCAGGTATTGTTAAATATTCTTTGGCGATGTCTGATGTTCATCCGGGTTATGGTTTTCCCATTGGCGGCGTTGGCGCTTTTGATCTTGATAAAGGGGTAATCTCAGTGGCCGGGGTTGGTTTTGACATTAATTGTGGGGTGCGGACTATGACAACGCAACTGACTTTAGCTGATTTCAACGAAGAAAAAAAAGAGCGCTTAGCCAATCAATTATTTCGTGATATCCCAGCCGGCGTTGGCAGTGAAGGCGAAATTAAATTAAACTTAGCTCAAATTGATGAGGTCTTAACAAAAGGCGCGGAATTTGTCTTAGGGCGCGGTTATGGAACTGCCGAGGACTTAGAATATATTGAAGAGCGGGGTCAGGTAGAAAATTGCCGGCCGCAAAATGTCAGTCTCAAAGCCAAGCAACGCCAATTTCGCCAAATTGGCACTTTAGGAGCGGGCAACCATTATTTGGAAGTTCAGTCTGTGGCGGAAATTTATGATCAAACTGTCGCTTCCGTTTTTGGTTTTAACCAAGATCAAATTATTTTATCAATTCATTGCGGCTCGCGGGCTTTGGGTCATCAAATTGGCACTGATTATTTGAAAGTTTTAGAAGCGGCTTCGCGAAAATATAAAATTCCGATTCGCGAGCGGGAGTTAGTTTGTGCACCGTTTAAGAGTCCGGAAGGTGTCCAATATTTTACCGCTGTTAATTGCGGCATTAATTGTGCTTTTGCTAATCGTCAAGCTTTAGCTCATTTAGTGCGCCTTGCTTTTAATAGTGCTTTGGGAGTAAAACCAGAAACCATCAAGACCTTTTATGAAATCGGTCATAATAATGTTAAAGTTGAAGTTCACGAGGTTGATGGCCAACCAAAAAAACTTTTAATTCACCGCAAGGGCTCAACCCGCGCCTTTGGACCCGGGCGACCAGAAGTGCCGGAAAAATACCGTTTGATTGGCCAACCGGTAATTATTGGCGGCACCATGGGCACTCATTCTTATATTTTACACGGTACTAAACAAGGAATGATTGAGACCTGGGGCAGCGCTTGTCATGGCGCCGGTCGGCAAATGTCGCGCCTTCAGGCAGCAAAAAGGTGGCGCGCCGACGATTTAGTTCGAGAACTAAAAACCCGTGGTATAATTATTCGCGGTAAAAGCAAAGCCGGGCTTTCTGAAGAAGCGCCCGGTGCTTATAAAGATGTTGATAAAGTAGTTGAGGTGATGCATCAGGCAGGCGTGATTAAGAAAGTCATTAAAATGAGGCCTTTGATTGTGATAAAAGGCTAGAATCTGATTAACATTCTTTTTAAAATATGGTAAGATAGATTCAATAGATATTTTGTAAATAATCTATGATTAAGAAGGCTCTAAGACAATCAAACTACCAGTGCCGGCAGAAATTGCCTA
>JAGUWE010000114.1 GCA_020062525.1 Patescibacteria group bacterium
AGTTCATCGTTTTTATATTTTTGTTCCTCAAGTTGCTGTTGAAGTTGTTTAATCTGGTCAATAGATTGTGCCTCTTTATTAGGAGTAGAGGCGCAACTAGTAGTCATTATGAAAATACCGACTGCCAATAAACCAATCAAAAGTCGTTTCATTTTTTTTCCTTTCTTGGCGGCATTGTTTGATTTTGCCAGTCAGTCAGGGCTTCAGGGTAATAAATATTTTCCTGAAATTCCGGCCATTGCGAAGTAATTCCTACTCCATATAACCCAAGTCCAAAGCCGTACCAGAGATAATCCGGGTTCTTCTCAATCACCCGGCCCATTGTTCGATTCAATTCGGCTTGTGACTTAATAAAGTCGCTTTGGGCTTCGCCAACGCGAATAGTTCGGTCAGCTTGGGCTGTACCTTTAAGCAGTTCGTTAGCGGTGCCTTGGGTCATAAAGCCCTTGACCCCTGCTTTACTTTGGCCGTCATTACTGGAGATCTTCCCATCAACAGCCACGGTCGGCAGAAATTCAGCGCAACCAGTTAATAAAGTTAATACTATCATCGCTACCATTACCTTTTTCATCCTTTCCTCCTTTTTTTGGGTTTCTAAGTTTTTATAAAGAACGATTTAACTTATTAGTATAACAAAAATTAGATTTTTGTCAAGGAGCTTGGTATAATTAAATTATGATTAATAATTTTAAATCATATTTAGAAAAACACAGTTTTAAACTGCTTTGGTTGGCTATTTTTTTCTATGTTTTATTTTTTTGTCTAATCTGTCTTTGGAAATATAATCATTATTTGTATAACGCCTTGGATTTGGCGATTTTCAATCAGGTTTTTTATAATACGAGTTTTGGCCATTGGTTTGAAAGTTCAATTCAGCCGCCAACTTATTTAGCCGACCATTTTGAACCCTTAATTTTATCTCTTTCTTTTATTTATTCTTTTTGGCGCGATCCGCGACTGCTTTTAATTTTGCAAAGTTTAATCTTGGGCTTGGCTGCTTGGCCCATTTATTTAATTACCAAAGAAATTTTTAGCCAGTGTCAGCGAAAAAAATTTTATGCTCTTTTAGCCGGTTTGTTTTTTTTAGCCAATCCTTTGGTCCACAACATCAATCTTTTTGAGTTTCACATCTTACCCTGGGCAATTGTTTTGATTTTATTTACTTTTTATTTTTATCAAAAAAAGAAATTCTGGCCCTTTTTGGCTTTTATTATTTTAAGTTTATTGGTGCGCGAAGATGTCTCATTAGTAATTTTTATGTTTGGTCCGCTTTATTTAATTGATTTTTATCGTCAATATTATCATTTAAAACTAAAATGGAGAGATTTATTTTGGGTTTTGGTCCCGCTGATTTTGAGCTTGATTTGGTTTTTTAGCGCTTTAAGGGTAATTTCTTTCTTTAATCCTGATAGTCATTATAAATTTTTGGTTTATTATGCTTGGTTAGGGGGTTCTTTTAGCGAAATTATTATTAATATTTTTCAGCACCCCCTTAAAGTTATTGTCCATTTATTAAATATCGGTAATTTAGAAATGCTTTTAGGATTTTTCTTTTCTTTTTTACTTTTACCCTTATGGTCACCGCGCTACCTTCTTTTGACTTTTGGTGTCTTTAGCCAAATTGTTTTAGGCGCTCCCGGCGGCAGCGAATTAATTATTAACACTCATTACAGCTCTTTATTTTTACCTGGTTTGATTATTAGTTCGCTTTATGGGGCAAAAATTTTTTTAGAAAGAAGAAAGAAAATAATCAAGGAATCCCAACCTATTATTAAAAAGAATTTTTTTGTTATTGCCTATTTTCAAGAGACCTTTAGAATTTTGATGCGAGAAAAACAGTTGTTAACAATTATTGTGGTCGTGGCTCTTATTTTTTTTAATTTGACTTTTGGACCATTGGTTGGTTTTGCCAGTCATTATTTAAACGACATTCAAAAAGAAGAAAAAATAATCCAAGATGAATTACTTAAAAAAGTACCGGCTGAGGCAAGTTTAATTGCCAGTTACGGATTTTTATCTAATCTCTCTTCTCGCCAAAATATCTATGCTTTAAATTATGTTTTTCTCGGCAAAAAACAAATGTCAGAAAAATCTTATCTCTTACCAGACAAAATTGACTGGTTAGTGGTTAATTTTAATGATTTTCTATATTTTCAATTGCAATATAAAGAGAAAAACGAATTTAAAAATGATTATTTAAAAGGACCGCAAAATATTAAAAAACTTTTCCAAGAAAAAAATTTTGGTTTAGTGGAAATCTTTGATAATTTTGCGGTCTTTCAACAAAACAAAGCTGATAAAATAAATTTTGTTCAGATAATAAAAAATGGAGAATCAAAAAACAAAAATTCTTTTGTTCTCAATAATGAAATTAATTATTTAGGGGCGACACAGGCGCTTATTTTAAAACAAAATTTAGCTAACCAACAAGTTAAATTCCTTGAGACCACTCTTTTTTGGCGGGCCCTTAAAAAAATTGAAAAAGAATATCAACTCAAACTTGGTTTTGAAGACGAGAAAGGTAAAATCGTACATTACAAAGTTTATCCTTTGGTTTATGGACTTTACCCAACTTCGGCCTGGCAACCTGATGAAAAAATTGCCGTTACTTATCGTTTTTTAATACCTCA